>DATAWG010000076.1 GCA_036267355.1 Pirellulales bacterium
GCCGATGAGAGCGGCGGCGCCGACCCCTCGCCGGACCTGCGGGCCGCGTGAGCAATTCGACGGCTCCGGCGGGATCCGCGAAAGGTAAACTCGGCTGCGGGCCGTCCCTCGCTCACGCTTTGCGCCTAGTGTTGACGGCGACCCCGCAACGGATCGCATCCTCGCTTACGCTTCGGGCTTGTGTGGCGTTACCGCTGGAGTTTGGGATGGTGCAACACAAACCCGAAGCGTTAGCGAGGGAGCGCCGCTACGGCGGCATCGTCTCGCCGCTGGCGGCACAGCCGCCTGCACATTGGATCGATGCGTTCGTAACGGCGATCCCGCAACGGAGCGCGTCCTCGCTTACGCTTCGGGCTTGTGTGGCGTCGACGCTGGAGTTTGGGATGGTGCAACACAAACCCGAAGCGTTAGCGAGGGAGCGCCGCTACGGCGGCATCGTCTCGCCGCAGCCGGCAAAAGCCGAAGGCACATCGGATCAATGCGTTCGTGACGGCGATCGCGCAACGGAGCGCGTCCTCGCTTACGCTTCGGGCTTGTGTGGCGTTGGCGCTGGGATTTCGGGATGGCCAAACCGATTCGCCCGACGATTTGCCGCGTCAACAACCGGCCCACGATCCCAAATCGTTGCCGTCACGCAACACAAGGGGACATTGGCCCATCGCGCCCAGCGTTTCGGAGCCCGCCGCGCTAGCAAGGATGAGACACGTTGCCTTGCTTGCGATGCGGGCTCCAGACCAAAGGCTTTCGGTCATACCCCGAATCGTTCCAACGAAAGAAACCCAATCGGCAACTCCGTCTTCCCATGGATCGCCAAATCGGCCAATGCTTCGCCCAGTACGCCGGTGAACTTGAAGCCGTGCCCCGACAGCCCCGCGGCAAACACGATTCGCGGATCGGACGGATGCCGGTCTACGATGAAATGTTCATCCGCCGAAATCGTATACATGCAGACCGAATAGCGCAGCAGCGACCGCTCGACGGCGGGCAAGAAGGCAGCCAAAAAATCCTCGACACGCCGATTGTCGGCCGGATCAAAACCCCGGTCGACCGTCAGCGGATCGGCGACAGTTTGCCCGCCGGTGTGCTCGGCGACTTTCAATCCGCCCAATTCGGCTCCGGCGGCTTCCGCTTCGACTTGTGGCAGGCCATAAAAGATTCCCGCGGGAGTGTCGAACAGGAATGCCGGGCAGCGATGCGCGGCCTGATAAGGGGGCCCGGCCGGATACCAGTATTGCATCTTGCGGCGAACAACGAGCCCGAGCGGAATTCGCTCGATCAACCGCGCCGCCCACGCTCCGGCGGCGACGACCAATCCGCGGGCCCGGAATTTCGCGCCGTCGGTTTGCACCTCAAAGCAATCGCCGGCATCTCGCCAGCCGTGGACCGCGACACCGGTTTGCAACTCGGCGCCGGCCCGTTTCGCTTCTTCGACATGGGCGACGACGCAATCTTCGACATCCAAATAGCCCGCCTTCCGTTCGAACACACCGGCCCAGCCGCCGGGCACGCGAAATCCAGGAAACCGGCTTTCCAACTGGCCGGTAGAAAGTTCGTCGATCGCCAAACCATGCTGCCGCGCACTTCGGCGCACGCCGGCCAGCACTTCGCTTTCCGGCGGCCCGGCCTGGAGCAATCCGATTTCGTGCAGCAGCGGCCGGCCAACGCGCTGGCCCAGCAATTCCCATAACTCGTAAGCCCGAAACAAAAGCGGCACGTAATCGGGATGTTCGTAATAGGCCTGGCGAATGATTCGCGTCCGGCCATGCGAACTGCCGCGATCGTGCCCCGGCGCGAATCGATCGATTCCCAACACCCGAGCCCCGCGGCTCGCCAAATGATACAGCGCCGCGCTCCCCACCCCGCCGACGCCGATTACGATGAAGTCGAACAAGATTAGGGTGAGGGGATAGGGTGAGGGGTTAGGGAAGAAAGCAGCGGCGCCCGCAGCGCTAGCAAGGGAGAAGTGTTCGGCGTCGCGATCAATATGGCTGCTGCCGCGCCCAGGCCAAATCCGGCTGCGGCTCGCTTTCAACGTCGGCAAGTGCGATCGGATTTTGGACCCGGACGCGAAACTGATCCCGTCGCAAGTTGTCGATGCTCCAACACGCCAGAAGATCCACAACTTCGCAATGATCCGGGCCGATTGGATTCATTTCCCTGAGTTCTCCCTGAATCAGTTCAATATGCCGCTGGTTGGGCCCATCGAAGACGCCGGTGGCGACGATCTTCTCGTATTCGGCGAGAGACAGTTTTGCGGTGGTGGCCATGATCGTTTCCTGTTGCGCGGCGATTCGCCCCAGGTCATTATAGCTCTACGGGTATTTTCCCGCCGATCGTTTCTTCACCCCATGTTAGAATGACGTATCGCGTTTCTTGTCGCTTCGTATGCAATGGTGTGGAATGTTTCGAATGGCTCGTAGCGGTGCGAAAGGGGATGCGGGATTCGCGTGCAGCGTGCTGTGGATTGTCGGTGCGACGCTTACTGCCTGCTTTGCTTGCCGCCACGCGCAGGCGGTTGGGCCGGCGGCGGCGAACAACGCTTCGGCCGCCGCACCCCGGCAGATCGACGAATCGCGGATGCGTGCGGCCGGCATTCGCAAATTGTCGAGCCGGCGACTAACGCTGTTCACCGATCTGCCATCTGAAAAGTCGGTCGACGAGCTGCCGGACATTTTCGATCAAGCGTTCCCGCAGTGGTGCGATTATTTCCGCATCGATCCGCGGCAGCACGAAGATTGGCACATCACCGCCTATCTGATGAAAGACAAACTGCGGTTCGCGGCCGCGGGAGTGTTGCCGGATTATCTGCCGGCGTTTATCGAAGGCCGCGGCTACACGCGGCAAGATGAATGTTGGGTGTGGGAACAGTCGAGCCCCTATTATCGCCGGCACCTGCTGTTGCATGAGGGCACGCACGCGTTCATGTACACGCTGCTCGGCAACGTCGGGCCGCCATGGTATGCCGAGGGAATCGCCGAGCTCATGGGCACGCACCGCTGGGCCGACGGCCGATTGACGCTCAACTATTTTCCAAAACATCCGCAGGAAGTGCCCAAGCTGGGGCGAATCGAAATCGTGCAGACCGAATTTGCGGCCCGGCGGGCGGTGCGCCTGGCCGACATCCTGAATTATCCGCCCGGCTCGTTTCGCAACGACGAGCCGTATGCCTGGAGTTGGGCCGCCGCCGCATTTCTCGACAACCATCCGCGCTACCGCGAGCGTTTTCGCACGCTTGCGAAATTTGTCGGCGATCCCGATTTCAAACATCGGTTCGCCGAAACTTTTTCTCGCGACGGAACTCAACTCGCCGAAGAATGGCAAGTGTTCGCCTCCGACATCGCGTATGGCTACGATTTCAAGCGCACCGAGTTGGACTTTCGGCCCGGCACGGCGCTGCCGCCGCTCGGAGCAACGCTCGCCGTCGCGGGCGACCGCGGCTGGCAAAATAGCGGCGTGCGGCTCGAAGCGGGAAAGACGTATCAACTGCGGGCGACGGGCCAGTTCCAGGTCGGCAAGGATTCGCCGCTCGACAATTTGATCCCGCCGCGCCGCCAGCCGCGGCCATGGATCAGCGAGGCTGGCGGCGTGTCGATCCACTTCAACCACGGCCAGCCGCTCGGCATTCTGTTGGCCGCCATCCGCCCCGACGGCGCCGCGATCACCACCAGCCCGCTCGTGATGCCGGATGTCGTCGGCCTCGCCGCGACCGTCCGACCGACCCATTCGGGCACGCTCTACCTCCGCACGAACATTTCCGACGGCGATCTCGACAATGCCGCCGGCTTGCTGAGCGTTGCGGTCGCGCCGCGTTGACGATCCGATCGACCCAATCCGTGCGCCATCCATCGCCGCCGCCGGATGAAATCCGAGCCCGCCGCGCGAGCCCGGATTATTCAGAGTGCCGGAATTTCACAACACGCTGCGAAATAGTAGTCCGAAGCGTTAGCGAGGGGTAAGCCGCAGCGGCTCGCTCGCTTACGCTTCGGGCGAGTGTGGCGCGATGAATAATCCGCGCTAGAATGGGAATGTGTCGCAGTGCCTTTTCACTCCGATTGACGGCGGCCTAGCTAGTTTCGACAATAGCCGTTGCGCCGTGCGCGCCTCATCCCACCCGTTTCGGCAAACCCCCGCGCGAGATACCATGCCCCCGATGAATTTCGTCGAGACTCAAGATCCCCAGGTCTGGTCGGCGATCGACGAAGAAATCGATCGTCAGCAGGATGGCTTGGAGATGATCGCCAGCGAAAACTACACCAGCCCCGCCGTCATGCAGGCGGTCGGCAGCGTGCTGACAAACAAATACGCCGAAGGCTATCCCGGCCGGCGATACTACGGCGGCTGCGAGTATGTCGATATCGTCGAAAATCTGGCCCGCGACCGGGCCAAAAAAATCTTCGGCGCCGAGCATGCCAATGTGCAGCCCCATTCGGGCAGCCAAGCCAATATGGCCGTCTATCTCACCGCCTTGCAGCCGCACGACACGGTGCTCGGCCTCGACCTGGCCCATGGCGGGCATCTGACGCACGGCATGCGGTTGAATATCTCGGGAATTCTCTATCACTTCGTTAGCTACGGCGTCACCCGCGATACGCACCGCATCGATTTCGACCAGGTGGCGGCGCTGGCGCGCGAGCACAAGCCGAAAATGATCGTGGCCGGCGCGAGCGCCTATCCGCGCGAGATTCCGCATGGCAAGTTCGCCGAGATTGCCCGCGAAGTGGGGGCGAAGCTGTTCGTCGACATGGCCCATTATGCGGGCTTGGTAGCGGCCGGTTTGCACGACAATCCGGTCGGTGTGGCCGATTTCGTCAGCACCACCACGCACAAAACGCTCCGCGGCCCGCGCGGCGGCATGGTGCTCTGCAAGGCCGACTACGCGAAGGATCTCGACCGCAGCGTGTTCCCCGGCATCCAAGGAGGTCCGCTGATGCATGTCATCGCCGGGAAGGCGATTTGCTTCGGCGAAGCGCTCAAGCCGGAGTTTCGCGATTACATCGAGCAAGTCATCGAAAATGCCCGCACGCTGGCCGAATCCCTGGCCTCCGGCGGATTGCGGCTCATCAGCGGCGGCACCGACAATCATCTGATGCTCGTGGACGTGACGCCGTCGGGCATCGGCGGCAAGCAGGCCGAGGAAGCCCTCGGACTGTGTGGCATCACGGTCAACAAAAACATGATTCCCTACGACGAACGCAAGCCGATGGACCCCTCGGGCATTCGCATCGGCACCCCGGCACTGACCACCCGCGGCATGGGCCCCGACGAAATGCGATTGATCGGCGGCTGGATTTTGAAGGTGTTGCGGGCCCCGGCCGACACGGCGGTGCGCGAGCAAATTCGCGGTGAGATTTTCGATCTCTGCGAGCAACATCCGGTTCCGGAATCGCCGCTGGCGCAAACATGACGGGGAGGCTGAAGGCTATAGGCTACAGACTACAGGTAAAAAATCAGAGTATGGAGCGGCTGCGGCGATGGACGTTCTTCTAAGCGTCGTCGTCGGAGCCGTCATCACCGCTTCGACCGATTTCGTCCACGGCGATGAAGTCGTGACGCTGCTGAAAATCAAATCGCTGCCGAGGAAAAAGAATTAGAGCGGCCTCGCGTCCGCTCGATGTTCGCCGCTTATGTTCAACTGGTTTCGAGACCGCCGCCGGCGGAAGTTGTTGGCCGAGCGGTTCCCGCGAGAATGGCTCGATATCCTCGCTCGCAACGTTCCCTACTACGCGTATCTCCCCGCTGCGAAACAGAATCAACTTCGCGACGATCTGCGCATTTTCATCTCCGAGCGCCAGTGGGTGGGCTGCGCGGGCTTGCGGATTACCGACGAAATCCGCGTGACGATCGCCGCCCAGGCCTGCTTGATCGTGCTCGCGATTCCGCCGACCTATCACTACGATCGAATCAAGTCGCTGCTCGTCTATCCGGGGCCCTATCAACATCCCACGCCACGCTGGGCCAATGCGGCCGAGGGGGGCAAGATTCTCCTCGGCGAAGCGTGGCATCGTAGCCCGATTGTGCTGTCGTGGCAAAGCGTGTTGGAAGGAGTCGCCGATCCGCACGACGGCGACAATGTCGTGTTCCACGAATTTGCACACCATCTCGACGGATTGGACGGCGATGTCGATGGCACGCCGCCGCTCGAAAGCCGCGAGCAATATCAAGCGTGGGACGCGGTAACGTTTGCCGAATACAATCGGCTCGTGCGGGCCGCGCGCGATGGCGCGCCGCACTTCCTCTCCTATTATGGCGCGACGAATCAGGCCGAGTTTTTCGCCGTCGCCAGCGAGAGCTTTTTCGAGCGCGGGCCGGAAATGCGGCACGACTTGCCCGAGTTGTATGGCGTGCTGCGCGATTTCTACCGGCAGGACACGGCCAAATGGCCGGAGGGACCGCAGCGCCATGCGCATCCCAAGCATCATCGCTCGCACGGGATGTTCGACAACCATAAAGCCGACCCGACCGACAACGAAGAGACGCGATCGTTGCTGCGGATGATCCAATTGCAGCCGGGAAGCGCCGACGGGTATTTCAGCCTGGGCGTGTCCTATCTCAACGACCATCGCTACAAGGAGGCCGATGCCGCGCTTTCGGAAGCAGTCCGGCTCAATGCCAGCGACGAAGAAGTGCTGCTGCAGCGGGGAATTGTCCGTGTGCGCCTTGGCCAAGCCGCTGCCGCGATCGCCGATCTCGATGCCGCGCTCGATCTCGCGCCGGGCGACGAAGAAGCATATCGAGCGCGAGCCGAAGCGAAACTGCAACTGCGCGACTATCCGGGCGCGCTCGAGGACTGCGCCCGAGTGCTCCGCCGAGCGCGCCGCGATGCAACGGCGCTCTATCTGCGCGGCATGGCGCTAGCGAAAACCGGCGATTATTCCCGAGCCATTCGCAGCCTGACCTCGGCCATCGCGGCCGATCCGGGCCGGGCGGAATTCTACGCCGACCGCAGCCGGCTGTATGAAATAATCGGCTCTCGCGCCCGCGCCGAGCGCGACCGTGTCGAAGCCCTCCGCCGCGACCCAAGCCTCGCCGAGACGCTACGAAAGGGCGTCAAGGTCGGAGTCTGATCGCCGCAGAAGAACTTCGGAATTTGGAGTGCGGAGTGGAATTCGTATTGCCATGGCCCCGGCCGCCTGCGCGGCTCCGGCCTGGGCTGGCGGAATCGGCCTTTCAGGCCGAGACGTTTCACGTTGCCCTGGGTGAATATTGCGGGTGATGCGAAACGCATAGCGTGGGGCATGGCGCCCGTTCGGCAAGCCTAAAGGCTCGGCCGAAACATAACTTCTCCGCAGCCCCCTCTCCCCTTGCGGGAGAGGCAGGGTGAGGGGGTTCGAAAAACGGGAGGTATTTTTCGGCCGAGCCTTAGCCGTCGTGCAGAAAAAGGGGACAGGCGCCTCGCGGCAAAACGAAACGTGCGATAACACCGCCTGCTCGCTCGGAGCCAGTCTCCCTTTTTCTGCTATGCCAGAATATCGCGGACCACTTCGCCGGCGACATCGGTGAGCCGATAGTCGCGGCCGTTGTAGCGATAGAGAAGCCGCTTGTGGTCGATGCCCAAGAGATGCAGGATCGTGGCGTGCAGGTCGTTGATGCTGACTTTATCGACCGCCGCTTTGTGGCCGATTTCATCGGTCTGGCCGTGAAACGTGCCGCCGCGAACGCCGCCGCCGGCCATCCACGTGGTGAACGCATGCGGATTGTGATCGCGGCCGGGATTCGCCCCTTTTTGCGCCAACGGCAAGCGGCCGAACTCGCCCCCCCAAACCACGAGCGTCGAATCCAACAGCCCGCGGGCCTGAAGATCCTCGAGCAAGGCCGCGATCGGTTGATCGGTTTCGGCGGCGAAACCGCTGTGGTTGCCGCGGATATCGATATGCCCGTCCCAACTTCGCTGATTTTCTTCGCCGCCGCTATAAATCTGCACGAACCGCACGCCGCGTTCGACCATCCGCCGGGCGATCATGCATTGCCGGGCGAAATGGCCGCACTTCGGATTGTCGAGGCCATACATCTTTTGCGTGGCTGCTGTTTCACGGTTGAGATCGAGCGCTTCGGGCGCTGCCATTTGCATCCGATACGCGAGTTCGAACGAATCGATCCGCGCCGCCAGATCGCCTTCGCCCGCATGCTGCGCCAATTCGCGGCGATTCAGCCGGGCGATCAAATCGAGCTGTGCCCGTTGCTGCCGGTCGGACATCCATTTGCTGCGATCGAGGTTGTCGATCGGCGCGCCCTGATGCTTTAGCGCGGTGCCTTGAAACACGCCGGGAAGAAAACCGGCGCTCCAATTTTCCGAATAGCCCTTGGGCATGCCGCGGCCAAGCGTGTCGTACATCACGACGAACGACGGCAAATCTTGCGATTCGCTCCCCAGGCCGTAGGTGACCCACGAGCCGACGCACGGAAAACCAAGCCGCGCCATCCCCGTGTTCATCTTCAACAGGGCGGGAGCATGGTTGTTCGTGTCGGTCCAGCATGAATACAGAAACGCCATTTTGTCGACATGCTTCGCCATGTGCGGAAAAATGCTCGACACCCAAGCACCGCATTGGCCATGCTGCTTGAATTCGAACGGCGACCGCATGATCGGTCCGACCTGATCTTGGAAAAAACCGGTCGTCGGATCGAAATTCTTGAGCTTCTCGCCGTCGCGCTTGGCAAGCGCGGGTTTGTAGTCCCAAGTGTCGACATGGCTCGGACCGCCATTGATGAATAGCCAAATGACGGCTTTGGCTTTCCCGGGAAAATGGCCCGGCTTCGGCGCAAGCGGATTCATGGCCGTCGCAACGTGCAGGCCGCCGTCGCTCGGCAGATTGCCGGCCGTGCCGGCGAGCAACTGCTCCTGGCCCAGCATGGCCGCCAATGCCAATATGCCCGCGCCGCTGCCGGCGCGGCGAAGAAAATCGCGCCGGTTGGCGAAGGCGGGATGCAGCGGGCTGAAAACTTTTTGAAAGCCGTCCATGGGAGCAGGGTGGGGTTGGGGGGTGTAGGAAAAGCGCCGTGCCTTGTCTCAAAACACGAGCCCGAAGCGTAAGCGAGGATGCGCTCCGTTGCGGGTCGCCCTGGCCAACGCCCCGAGCCAATGGGCGTGCGGCTTTTGCCGCCACGTAGCAAGACGATGCCGCCGTTGCAGGCCTCCTTCGCTAACGCTTCGGGCTAATATGCCGACGGGGCGAGTTTTGCGACGGAGCCAAGCCACAAACGATCCTCAATCAACGTAGACGAATTCATTCAAACACATCAACGCCTGGCAAAGATCGGTCAGGGCGAGTTGCCGCGCATCCGACCCTTTCGACTCCTCGTACGACGCGATCTGCTGCTTGAGGAAGCCGAGCGAATCGGCGGCCTCGCCGTCGGTCGGATGGCGACCGAGTGCGACCATGTAGCCCGCCGCGATGGCCGATTCCAGCGACGCTTGCGGCGTCGGGGCAATCCGCGCGGCCATCGCCCGGGCGCACGCGCGCACTTGCTCGTTGTTCAACAGATACAGCGATTGCGGTGCGACGGTCGTCGTCGCCCGGCTGCCGATTCCGCCGAGCGCGTCGGGTCCGTCGAACACCGTCAGCATCGGGATCAACTTGCTCCGCTTCACGGTGAGATAGATGCTGCGCCGCCGGCTCTCGGGATCGAGCGTGCTATGGCCGAACATTGTCGCATCAAGCCGATTGCCCACCGCGAGCAGCGAATCGCGGATCACTTCGGCTTCGAGCCGCTGCGTCGGCCGGCGCCAAAAGGTGCGATCGTCGGGATCCGCCTTTGTATCCGCCGGGTTTGATGCCGAGCTTTGCATGTAGGCGGCGCTGGTGAGGATCATGCGGTGAATTGCCTTCGGATGCCAGCCGGCCGCGATGAATCGTGCCGCTAGCCAATCGAGCAGTTCCGGATGCGTCGGCCGATCGCCGCGGGCTCCGAAATCGCTCGGCGTGCCGACGATGCCGCGGCCCATGTGAAACTGCCACAACCGGTTCACCTCGACTCGGGCGAGCAAATCGCCGGCGCCGTATTTCGTATCGCTGATCCAATCAGCGATCGCTCGGCGGCGGTAGGAAGTGCGCCAGCCGGGCGGCGGCGCGATTTCCCAATGCCTTTCACGGTCGGGCGCGGTGTCGAGCACTTGCAAGACGCCGAGCGGAGCGACGCCCATTTTTTGGTTGCCATCGCCGCGGCGGAGAAAATACGTTTGATTGAAGAACAAATCGCCCTGTGTGCTCCCCGTGTTAAGCGGCGTCAGGCCTTCGCTGGCGAGAAACGTGCGCACGGTCTGCGGTTTCGGCGCTTTCGCCAAATGGTCGCGCACGGCACGGTCCAATTTCTGCCACTCTGGATCGGTCGTGCGATACCAAGCCAAAAGCGCAGCCGTTTGTTGCGGGCTGCGCTTCTCGGCCGGCAAAGCCAACGCCCCGACGACCGGCTCGGCAAACCACGGACCAAGCAATTCCTTGGGCGGCGGACCTTTCCGGATGGCGATCCGCAGCCGGCCGATATTGTGCTGCGTGTTGCCGTTGAATTGGAGCGTAAACGTCAATTCGGTTCCGCCCGGAAAGCCGAGCGGCTCCGTCGCTTCATAAACGGCCGCCTGATCCCGGCCAAACTGCGGATCGATGGCCCAGCCGGAATGCGGATCGGCGTCGATCGTCGCCCGAACCGGCAGGCCGGGCTGCTCGAACGTGGCCCGGGGATTGCAAAGCGCGACGGATTGCCGCGACGGATTGCCTGGATGCGCCGACGCGGCTCCCGTGGCGCTCTTGCCGGCATGCGATTTCGATTCTTCAGCCAACGGCAGGGCCGTGACGCGGAAATCGGTGAGATCGAAATTGCCATTCGATGCTCGGCCCGGGCCGCCGCGGACCAGCGAAGGATCGGCCAGCGCTTCGATGCGAATGCTGGTGATCCCCGTCAGGCTGGTGCGCGCGACGAACGTGTATGTGTCGAATTTTCCATTGGCGCCGGAGGCGAGCCACGAGCCGTCGTCGAGCCGGGTGAACGTTGCTTTCTCGCGGGAGCCAAGGCTTGCCGGTTCGAGCACGAGCCACGAACCATCGTCGGCGGCATGGCGCGCGTTCGAGCTTTTGTCCCACTCGGCGAACCGCGCGGGAAGCTTTTCCGCCTCGAATTTTCGCAGCGCCGCCACATAGCCCTCATGCTCGCGGTCGAAACGTTCTTTTTCACGCTTGTATTCGTCGGGATTCTCGACGACGTCGATTTCGCTGCGCACGGTCGTCGTGAACGCCGAGAGCATCTGGTAATAATCGCGCTGCAGGATCGGATCGTATTTATGGTCGTGGCAGCGGGCGCAACCGATCGTCAGGCCGAGCATCGCCGTTCCGGTGGTCGAGAGCATGTCGTCCAGTTCGTCGTAGCGATGGCGCTCGACTTCGCTTTTGGTGATCTGATCGGAATGAACGCCGGCGGCTAAAAAGCCCGTGGCCGCGAGGGCCTCTGGATTTTCCGGCTCGAATTCGTCACCAGCAAGTTGCCAGCGGACGAATGTGTCGAACGGCAAATCCTCGTTCAGCGCGCGGATCACGAAATCGCGATAGACATACGCGTTCGGCCGATCTTGATCGCGTTCGAAGCCGCCGCTTTCGGCAAACCGGGCCAGATCGAGCCAATGCCGACCCCAACGCTCGCCGAAATGCGGGCTGGCCAGCAGACGGTCGACGAGTTTTTCATACGCGTCGGGCGCCGGATCATTGACGAACGCGGCGATCTCTTCCGGCGTCGGTGGCAGGCCGACCAGATCGAAATACAGCCGGCGGATCAACTGCGGCTTGCTGGCCGGCGGGTTCGGCGCGACGCCGGTCGCCTCCATCTTCGCCAGGATGAAGCGATCGATGGGCGTGCGGCACCACGCGGAATTCTTGACCGGCGGCGGGTCGAAATGATGCAGCGGTTGAAACGACCAAAACTTCCGCGCGGCAGCCGGCAATTCCTTTTTCGTCCACGCTTGCTCGGCGACGGCCGCCTTCGCGGCCTGCTTGAGCGGAGCATCGTAGGGCGCGCCGAGATCGATCCACTCTGCAATGCTTGCGATCGCGGCTGCCGAAAGCTGCGGCGCGTCTTGCGGCATGTGCGGCTTCTTCGAGTGCCTGATCAATTTGTAAAGCAGGCTATTGTGCGACTTTCCGATTGTTACCACCGCGCCCGAATCGCCCCCTTTGAGCAAGCGATCCCGGTCGGTCATATCGAAATTGGCCTCGACGGAGTCGCCGCCGTGGCATTTGAAGCAATTCTGCAACAGCAACGGCCGCACATGCGTCTGAAAGAGCGCGAGCCCCTCGGCCATTTTCACGGCATGATCCGGAGCGACCGGCGTTTCGGCTCGAGCCGCGGGGGCGGCGAGGCCAGGAAACGACATTCCGGCGATTGCAGCGACTAGCGCTCCGAAACCGCGAACCCTGGATCGCGTGCTGAAGCCGGCCATCGCGCAGAACCTCGGCAGCTAAAGAAGGAAGGCCAATGCGGCAAGCCGAAGTGGGCGACCTCGGCAGCACGCACCGGTGCGGCGGGACCCCGATCTTGCGGGGCTACAACCGATTCTAGCCCCTCCGCGCAAGCAGGGTCAAGCGAACCGCGAAGTTTGCGTTGACGGCAAGACGCGCGCTACAATCGTGAAGCGATCTATCTCTAGTGCCGTTTGGTGGACTGGCCGCATGAGCCAACAGCCCAACACCGCTCAGCCTCTGAAGCCCCGACGACGCTGGTCGCGTCTCTCGTCGGATCGGTTCGTGGTCGGGCTGCTTCTTTGCGTTTGTCTGCTATGGTTGGCGGAGCGCCGCGAGTGGTTCGGCTTCAATCATCACAAGGGTTGGACGGTGCTTGCCGCCGTTGCGGTGGTTGGCGTTGCTGCACTCATTCTGTTGCTGTCGTGGATAGTTAGCTTGATCTCCGATTCGCGATTTCAATTCGGCATCCGCTCGCTCCTAGCGTTTTGTTTGGCCATCTCAATTGTCGCGAGTTGGCCGGCCGTCGAATGCCCGCTACCGACCCCAAATGCCGCTGGATCCAGTTCCCCCCAAATTTCGGCCCGATGATCTTCCCTTGCTCGAATACTCGCCTCGGTATCTCGTTCCCTTCCACCCCAAGCGGGTGCCGCACGCCTTTACCGATCTGCTGATCATCGGCGGCGGCTTGGCCGGACTGCGGGCCGCGATCGCGGCCGACCCGCGGCTGTCGGTCGTCGTCGTGAGCAAGGATCAGTTGCACAAATCCAATAGCGCCTATGCGCAGGGGGGCATTGCCAGCGTGTGGGATCCCGAAGACCGGTTCGAAGACCACATCGCCGACACGCTCATCGCCGGCGGAAAACTGTGCGATCGCGAAGTGGTCGAAATGGTGGTCCGCGAAGCGCCCGAGCGAATTCGCGAGCTCATCGAATGGGGCACGAATTTCGACAGCGAAGCCGGCGGACTGGCGCTCGGCCGCGAAGGAGGACACAGCCACGATCGGATCGTCCACGCTCTCGGCGATGCCACCGGCAAGGAAGTGATGCGAGCGGTGATCGAATGGACCCGCCAGCGAACGAATGTCGAAACCTGGCCGAACACCTTCACGCTCGATTTGCTCATGCACGACGGTGTTTGCCGCGGAGCGCTGGTCTGGAACCCCGTTCATGGCAAGACGCTCGTTTGGGCCAAGCAAACAATTCTCTGCACCGGCGGCGTCGGCCAGATCTACCGCGAAACGACCAATCCCGAGGTCGCCACCGGCGACGGCCTGGCGATCGCCTATCGCGCCGGCGCGGAGCTGCGCGACATGGAGTTTATCCAGTTCCATCCCACGGTGCTCTATATCGCCGGATCGAGCCGCAATCTGATCACCGAGGCGATCCGCGGCGCTGGGGCCTGGCTGGTCGATCGAAACGATTATCGCTTTATGCCCGGCTACGATCCGCGCGCCGAGTTGGCTCCGCGCGACATCGTCAGCCGTGCGATCGTGGCCCAGATGGAGAAGACCCGACATCCAAACGTGTACCTTGATTTGCGGCATCTCGAGGCGGCGAAGATGCGGGCTCGGTTTCCGGGCATCGCGGCCTTGTGCGGTGAGTTCGGACTCGATCTGGCAACGGATCGTATTCCGGTGCGTCCCGGCGCGCATTACATGATCGGCGGGCTGACGGTCGATTTGTTCGGCCGCACGACGCTGCCGGGCCTGTGGGCGGCCGGCGAAGTCACGTCGAGCGGCTTGCACGGCGCGAATCGACTCGCGTCGAACAGTTTGCTGGAAAGCATCGTCTACGGCGCTCATTCCGGCCGCGAGGCGAGCCGCTCGGCGCTCGAAATGACCGACGACTTCCGCGCCCTGCCGCTGGAAAACAACCGTGCCGACGACAACAGCGAGTCGCTCGACTTGTCCGACATTCGCAATTCGCTCAAGAGCCTGATGTGGCGTGCGGCCGGCGTTCACCGCGATGGCGAACAATTGGCCGAGGCCGCCAGCGACATCGACCATTGGTGCCGCTATGTGTTGGGGCGCCAGTTTCGCGAGCCGAGCGGATGGGAACTGCAGAACATGTTGGTTGTAGCTCGAATCATGATTGCCGCTGCGCTCGCGCGGCAGGAAACCCGCGGCGTGCATGTCCGCACCGATTTTCCCGCCACCGACGACGATCACTGGCAACGGCATCTCACGTTCCGCCATGCAGGCCGGACTCTCTAGCCCGACAGCCGCGCATTCGCCGTCCCCCTTACGGTCGGCACAATCGGCACATTCCACGCCCATCTCACGCGGCGCCGTTGGTCGTTCGTTGACATTCAGCACCGGTAACGTAGATAAACTACGACGGTCCTGGCCGTTGCGCAACAATTCACATCGCCCCACTTCAGCCTTGCTTGGAACCGCGCTTGCGGTTTCGCGCGTCGGCCCTGAGCAATATTTCCCATGCAAAAGCCGCTGCTGCTTCTGGTCGACGATGATCGCCACGTTCTGGAATCGATGGCCGATTGGCTCCGCGAACAGGGTTATCGGCTCGACGTGGCGTCCGACCGGGCGAGCGCCGTGGCGGCCGTCGACCGCAAGCCGTATGACCTCGTGCTCGCCGATATTCGCTTGCCCGATGGGGATGGCTTCGACATCCTCGCCCATTGCCGCGAGCATCATCCCGATACGACGGTGATTCTGCTCACCGGCTATGGCACGGTCGAAATTGCGGTGGAGGCGATTCGCGCGGGCGCGTTCGATTTCCTCACCAAACCGCTGATCGACGAAGAATTGCAAATGGCGATTCAGCGCGCACTCCATCAGCGCCAGGTGCTCGAAGAGAATCAACAACTAAAAGCCCAGCTCGATCTACGATTCGGGATGGAGAATATCGTCGGCCACGACCATCGCATGCGGCGCATCTTCGACATGGTCGACAGCATCGCCGACACGCGTGCGACCGTGCTGATCACCGGCGAAAGCGGCACCGGCAAATCGCTCGTGGCCCGGGCCATCCATCGCCGCAGCTCGCGGCGCAATAAAGCATTCGTCGAAATCGCCTGCGGCGCGCTGCCCGAAACACTGCTGGAAAGCGAACTGTTTGGCCACGTCGCCGGAGCGTTCACCGGCGCGACGACCGACAAGCTCGGCAAATTCATGCAAGCCGACGGCGGCACGATTTTCCTCGACGAAATCAGCACCGCCAGCCCCGGCATGCAAGTGAAACTGCTGCGGGTGTTGCAAGAGCTCGAATTCGAGCAGGTCGGCGGCACGAAAACATTCCGCGTCGATTCCCGCGTGATCCTGGCCACGAACGAAAATCTGGCCGACGCGGTTTCGGCCGGTCGCTTCCGGCAGGATTTGTACTACCGTGTGAATGTCATCAATATCGAATTGCCGCCGCTGCGCGAACGGATTTCCGATATTCCGCTGTTGGCACGGCATTTCTTGGAACAGGTGTGCGAGGAGTCGGGCCGCAAAGTGACCGGCTTCAGCGACGAAGCGATCGCGACGTTGCAGCGTCATCGCTGGCCGGGCAATGTCCGCGAACTGCAAAATGTCGTCGAGCGAGCGGTGCTGTTGGGCAAAGGAAGTTGCGTGGTGCCCGACGATTTCCCGCCGACGCTTTCGGTGGCGGTTCCGCCGATGTTCGCGTCGTCGAGCGCCGCCGGATCGCTGAAGCAAGCCCTCGCGAACCCCGAGCGGCAAATCATTCTCGACATGCTTGACCGCCACCACTGGAACCGCCACGCCACCGCCGAGGCCCTCGGCATCAACCGCACGACTCTGTACAAGAAGATGAAACGGCTGGGGCTGGAAGGCTCGAACGCCCCGCGTGAGAATCCGGCCGTCGCGGGCTAGCGGCTCTGGGGGCTAAGCATGGCGTCCCCGGAACGGATGGTCATCTAGTTTGCCGCCGTGCCGCTTTGCTCCGCGCGCTTGGTTCTACGGGCGAATCGCCCTGCCG
Source organism: Pirellulales bacterium (assembly GCA_036267355.1). NCBI lineage: Bacteria > Pseudomonadati > Planctomycetota > Planctomycetia > Pirellulales > Pirellulales bacterium. The sequence goes on from DATAWG010000076.1 coordinate 16,385, forward strand.
CCGAGCCAGACGGGAAATGTCCCAGACCGTCATCGTGCCTGGCTCGCCGCACGTCGCCAGACACCTGCCGTCCTCCGATCCCTCTAATTCGCCCCCAGCCCAGACGCAATCTCCTCTCGCGTCTTCTCCGTCTAGTCCTCACGCTCCGCGTGAGGAACCACCCCGGAGAAAATGGTAAAACACGCAGGACAAAAGAATGATGCGAACGGCCGCGCGTCGAGTACAATTGGCCGGGGCGTAATCGGCAATGTTCGTGGCGCGAAGGGCGCCGGCCGCGTGTGAGGATTTCGGCCAAGTTCGTAACAGATATTAGCGAGGGAGCATCGCGATGACGAATCGGAACAAAGCGTTGAGGCTGCATTGTGGCCTTGCCACGGCTGCCGCCATCGGCTCGCTATGGCTTGGAATTGCTTCGCCAATCGCGGCACAGGAGGCGGCGGTCGCCGAACCCGCCGGCCTTGTGAAGCGGATCAAGGTGCAGCCCGACAGGGCGCCCGACTGCTCGAGCCTGAAATCGATTGTCGACACCGTGACACGCGGCTGCCCGACGAATGACGCCAAGGCAATCGCCATTTACAACTTCATGCTGATGACGCACTATCACTGTCCCTACGCGGTCGAAGAGGGTGGCATCCCGGCCCTCAAGGAGATCAACGTCTATGGTTGGGGAATCTGCGGCGGCACGCACGCGGTTCAATCGGCGCTATGGCGTGAATTGGGCTGGAATTGGCGGTTCATCGGTTGGCCCGGCCACACTACCGTTGAGGCCGAATACGATGGCCGCTGGCACTATCTCGACGACTTCCTGAAAATCTACGTCTGGATGCCCGACGGCCACGGGGGCCGAACCATTGCCGGCGAATACGATCTGAAGGCGAATCCCAAGGCGCTGCTCCAAGACGGCCTGGTGCTCGATCGCGAGCGAAACGTTTACTACGCGAAAAGCGATCAGTTCGCAGTCGTGGGCGGCAAAGTGAACTGGCAGGCGCACGATTTCCTTGCTTGCGGCGACACGCTGACCGAGCTGCCATCGCTCAATCGCGCCGGACCGGCCGAGTCGTGGGGCGGCTACAACCAGGCCACGGGCAATTACTCCACCGACGTGAATCTCGTGCCCGGCATGTCGCTCACCAACACCTGGGACGCGCAGCCGGGCGCCTGGTATTGGAAGGATTCGAACAAGGCCCCTGCGCATTCGTGCGGCGCCTACAAAGACACGCGCAACGATCCCGGCTACGGACTCGTGCTCGAGCCCTACATCGACGCCAAGCCGGCTCGAAGCTACGGTAACGGCGTGATCGCATTCGTGCCGGATTTTTCGCACGAATCCGTGTTGGGTTCGTTCGCAAGCGCCAAGAATGTGAAGTATGCCGGCGGCGCGCTAGTGCCGGCCGATGGGAGCCAGCCTGCGTTGGTTGTGGTGAAGTTGTCGTCCCCGTACGTCATCACCAAAGCGAGCGGCGAGGCCGCCGGAGCGGCAAAGGTCGAGGCATCGACCGACAACGGCAAAATCTTCAAAACCATCGATCTGAGAAATTTTGACGCGGCGGTGAAAGGAAAGCTCGCGGCCCTCGTTCGCATCACGTTCACCGAGCCGCTAAAATCGTTGAAACTCAACTGTGTCGTGCAAAACAACCCGGGCGCGCTTCCCTATTTGTCGCCGGGGATAAATCCGATCACCGTTTCGGTGGCCGATCCCAAATCGCTCGGCTCCAACAAATTGGTTGTCACCTACGCCTTCCGCCTTGGCTCGCGCGCCAAATCGTTCGAGCAATTGCTCGACGAGGGAAAAGAAATCGCCAAGCAGCACGACGCCAAATGGTCGCGCGAAGTGACCGTCGTGCGGAAGATCTTCGCGGCAAGCGATTTGCCGGCTACGTTCAGAATCGATTGCCCGACGCCGAAAGGTCGCTACCCGGTCTACCCTCGCATGGAATTCATGCGGCGGGAGATCATCGGGCCGTCGTCGCAGCCGCTGCCGTTGCCCGACGGCGCCGTGGAACCGAAGTTTTCCGCCAACGATGAGCTTGCCACGCTGCCGATGCCGCTATTGATCGGCACGGCGCCTCCGCCGGTCGCAAAGCAGCGCCCGACAAAGACGATTCGGATTCCGCTGGCCTTCGTCGAATTCGTCGATGACAAGGGAAATGTAAGCGACCGCGGCATTCTCCGCTGGCCAAAGAACAACGGCGAAATCGGCAAAGTCGCGGCCGGTGCGATGATTCTCGACGGCGACCTCAAGAACTCGCTTCCCGAGAAGAAAAACATCGTCGCGGCTCGGCTCCGCGTGCCGGTCAGCCAATCGCACGACCAAGCGCAAACGCAGCTTGGCGCGGTGTTGCTGCGGAGCGCGGTCGAAAAAGGCCGGGGCATCGAAGTTCGCTCGCTCGATGAAATCAGCGGCGCCGTCGTGCTGCCGCGGCAACCGGCCGACAACCCGGAATACAAGCCGGCCAAAGTGTTCGCGATCGACGTGACTCGGCCGCTGCGCCGCATCGCGGGGGGCGAAGCGAAATTCCATGGCTTCGCGTTGCGCGTCGTGCCCAACCGCGGCATCGACGACGGTTGGACCGTGCGTTGCACGATCGCCACATCCGAAGCACCCGAATTGGAAATCGATGTCGCCCAGGATTGACGAAGGCCAGCGTCCCCTGCCACAACCCGTCGGCACGTTTCGCGATTTCGGCATTCTTCCCGGCGACTTCATGCCTCCGGCGGACTTGATCCGCCGCTTGCTGTCTCCGGGCAGGCTCGTTGGCCAATACATTGCCACTGCAATTGCTGCCGCGGTTGCAATCGGATTGATGGTTCTTTCGCTCTCCTTTTGCCGGCGCCGTCCGTCGCCCTGTTTCCGCCCTCGGGCGCCGATCAACGTCTTGTGGGGCCGATCACAGTGTCGCGCTCAAATGCGTGATCACCAACCGGATGTCGTCGTAGCTCACGGCGCCGCCCAGTTGGTCGTGCAACGGCTTCAGACGCGGCGATTCGGAGCCGGCGGCGACGGCCGCGACGCGCTGGTAAATCGCCGGATCGACCCACAGGTCGATCCGCTCCGGGCGGCGCTCGGCGATGAACTCGGCCAGATATTGCACCACGGTGCTGTGGGCGCGGCCGATGTAGGCCACCACTTCTTCGATCGTGCGTCCTTGGTTGAATAGATCGAAAGCGGCCCGCTTCACGTCGTGCGGTTTCGGTTTCGGCTCTTCGGGCAGCGCGAAGGAAGCCGCTGCCGGCACGGATGAAACGGCCGGCGGCTGGTTGGTCGATAGGCCATGTTCGCGACAATAGGCGTCGATCGTTTGCAAAACGCTTTCGCCCAAATCGCGCAAGCGCGTTACGCCAAAACCATGAATCGATCGCAACACGTCGATTTCGGTCGGGCGGATTCGGGCCAAGTCCATCAGCGTCGCATCATGCAACACGACATACGCCGGCACTCCCCGCTCGACGGCAATCCGCCGCCGCCAATCGCGCAAATGGTCGAACAATCCGCGATCGACTCCCTCCCAAGATAGCTCGGCAGCTTTCGTCTTCGCCGCGACGCGTTCTTTCGGCCGCACGAGCCGCACCGGCAGCTGGCCGCGCAGCACCTCCCATGATCGCTCGTTGAGCGCGAGCACCGGATATTCCCCTTCGCTTCGGCCCACAAGGCCCTGATCGACCAGTTGAAACACGAACGCTTGCAACTGCTTTTTCGGCAAGTCGCGGAGCAGGCCGTAGGTGCTCAGTTGATCGTGCTGAAATTTTCGGATCTGGTCGGTCTTCGCTCCTTGCAACACATCGACAATATGTTTGACACCGAATCGCTCGCCTGTTCGCGCGACGCACGACAGGATTTTTTGGGCCGTCACGGTGCCGTCTTCCAACCCCTCGACTTCGTTCAAGCAGAAGTCGCAAGCCCCGCAGTTCGGTTGGTCGTATGGCTGGCCGAAATATTCCGAGAGGACCTTGTGGCGGCAGACCGGCGAGTTGCAGAGACTTTGAATCTGCTTGATCAATCGCTTCTGGGCTGCGACCAAGGCCTCGGGATTGGGCGATTCCTCGGCCGATTTTTCTACCAGCGATTCCCAGCGCATCGCATCCGCCGCCGAATAGAGCAACACGCATTCGGCTTCGAGCCCGTCGCGGCCGGCGCGGCCCGTTTCTTGTTGATAATGTTCGACCGACTTCGGCATCGCGGCATGCAGCACGCAGCGCACGTTGCTCCGATCGATGCCCATTCCAAACGCCACCGTGGCCACGACGACGTCGAGCTGTTCCTCGGCAAACGCCTCTTGAGCGCGATGGCGCTGCTCGGGCGCCAGACCGGCATGATAGGCGGCAGCACGGATGCCGTGGCTTTGCAGCAGCGCAGCCATGCTCTCCGTTTCGCGGCGACTGATGCAATACACGATCACCGCTTCCTTCGAGTGCCGGCGAATCACATCCAGGATTTGCGCGTCGCGGTCCACCAGCGGCACGATGCGAAAGATCAGGTTCGGGCGATCGAAGCGGCCGATCAAGATGGCCGGCTCGTGCAGGCCAAGCTGGTTGACGATATCGCCCTGCACGCGCGGCGTCGCCGTCGCCGTGAAGGCGTGGAAACTGGCGGCGGAAAATCGCTTTCGCAGCACGGCCAATTGCCGATAGTCGGGCCGAAAATCGTGTCCCCAATGGCTGATGCAATGGGCCTCATCGATGGCGAACCGGCGCACGTCGAGCCGCTCGACCAATTGCATGAACCAAGGGGTGGTGACACGCTCGGGGGCGACAAACAGCAGTCGAAACTTCCCCGCCGCTACCCCGGCCTCCACCTCGCGGCGTTGGTCGGCCGACAATCCGCTATGAACGCAAGCCGCCGGATAACCGCAGGTCCGCAATCCGTCGACCTGGTCTTTCATCAACGAAATCAGCGGCGAGATGACGATATCGGTCGAGCCGTCGACTGCGGGGGGCACTTGGTAGCAAAGCGACTTGCCGCCGCCGGTGGGCATGACGACCAGCGAATCGCGGCCTGCCAGCGCCGCGGCAATGGCGTCGGCCTGCAGGGGGCGAAGCGTGTCGTAGCCCCAATAGCGCCGAACGACCTCTAAGACTCGCTCGGGTGGCGTGGAGCTGGTTGGCGGAGGCGGCATCGGGGCAAATCTGAAGCGGCGTTGGGCAGGAGTCGAGTCGGTTTGCGAATTGCAGCACAGCGGACCGGCGGTACCTCTATCCTACACGTGCCGCGAAGTCAGTTCGATCCGTGCAGCGCAAGACGCTGTGAGGCTGTGAGGACGCGCGGGCGTCCGTCGTCCCGTTTTCGTACCTCGAGCCTCACAGCCTATCCGCCTCCTTGCTTGAATTCGCCGGCGGCGGGAAGTACGATGACACGGTGCGGTGGCGGGGCCGGCCGGTCCGACGGACATGCGGCTTCGAGCAAGATGCGGGGAAATCATCCCACCGGTCATTCTTTCGTACATTCCTGCCGAATATCGCTTGTTTCCAAGGAGCTGGCTTACCATGTCGCGGAAATTTGCCTTCGTCATCCTCGGCGCGTTTTTAAGCGGCGGCGTTGCGACCAGCTTTATTGTGGGCTCGGCTACGGCCCGAGCTGATGAATCGGTGTTGGAGCAGATGCTCGGCGACGGGATGCATGCGTATTTCAGCGGCGATTATAGCGGTGCCTACAACCTCCTCTCTTCAGCCGCACGCGAAGGAAGCCGTGATCCCCGCGTCTATTATTTCCGCGGCTTGGCCGAATTACGATTGGGCCGCGAGCCCGACGCTGGAGCCGACTTCGACAAAGGGGCCACGCTCGAGGCCGCCGAAGGATCCGGACAATATTCTGTCGGCCAGTCGCTTGAACGGATTCAAGGGCCGGCACGGCACTCGATCGAGCAATTCCGCGAACATGCTCGCAATTTCGCCTTCGAGCAGGCCCGAGAACAACAGCAGCGTGCATTTGCCGGCCCTGGTTCGAACGGGCCGATGCTACTGCGGCATGAAGTGGAAATGGTGCCGTCGCCGGCTGCGGCGAATGCTTCGGCAGCCGGTCAGCCGGCCGCAGCGCCGCCCGTAGTCGCCGGCCAGGCTCCGGCGATTGCGCCGCCTGCAAGCGCACCCCCGACCGCAAGCGCGGCGAAGACGCCCGATGCGATCGATCCGTTCAGCGGTGCACCATCGGCCGCGCCTGCCGAATTGCCTGGTGGCGCTGCCGGCGCGGCGGTCATTCCCGTCGCGCCACCGGCAACGGTTCCCAACGGGACGCCCGCGGCGGCTGCCAAAGCGGCGGAAGTCGCGGCCCCCACCGTTGCAGCGCCGGCTGTTGCAGCGCCGGCTGTTGCAGCGCCGGCCGTTGCAGCGCCGATCGAAAAACCGGCGGCTGCCGATCCATTTGGCGGTGACGCGAAACCACCCGAAAAGCCGGCCACGACCGCGCCGGCCGAAAAACCTGCGGCTGCCGATCCATTTGGCGGCCCCGCCAAGCCGGCCGAAAAAGCTCCGGCAACTCCAGCCGACAAGCCTGCGGCGGATCCATTCGGCGGCCCAGCCAAACCGGCCGAAAAGGCTCCTGTAGTAACTCCCGCCGCGACCCCCGCAGTCGATCCGTTCGGCAACCCCGCGAAGCCGGCCGACACGAAACCGGCTGATGCCAAGCCAGCAACTCCCGCCACCACTCCGGCTGCGTCGGGCGCTGCGGCGCCCAAGACCAAGCCGGGTGCGATCGGCGGCATCTTCCATTCGTTCGAAAAGAGTGTCGGCGGCGACAGTGGTCCGTCAACCACCGCACCCGCTACCCCAGCCACCCCGGCCGCTCCTGCGACAGGTCTGCCTGCTGCCGGCGCGGCTCTACCACCGGCGGCAACGGCCCCGGCTCAAACAGCGCCAGCTCAAGTGCCGCCGGCGGGCGCACCTGCCGCGGGTCTCGCAGCCCCGAATCCGCTTGTGCCGCCTGCCGCCCCGAATCTGAAGCAGCCCGCAACGAGTGGCAATGCTAATCCATTCGGCAACGAACCAGCAGCAGCAGGCGCCGCGCCGGCTGCGATGCCCCCGGCCGCCGGCAATGCCAAGCCCGCCACGGGCAATCCGTTCGGCGATGATCCCACCCCGCCCGCCAAGAATGCGGCCAAACCCGGTCCCAGCGCCAAGCCCGGTTCCGACGTTAAGCCGGTCGATCCGCAAATGAAGAAGAGCGACGATCCGTTCAACAACTGATTCGGCAATCGTCGAACCAGTTGCACCAGACGGCAACCGACCGCTTTCTCGTTGGAGGTAATCCCATGACCTTCGCAGGCCAACTTGCGCATGCACTCCGTTGTGCCACCGGCTCGGGTTTTGCCGTGGCTCGATGGATGTATGCTGCAGCTTTGGTCTGCGGTTTTGCCATCGCTGCCGTTGCAGATGCGGCGCCGCCGTCGATCGGCAATCTTTCGCTTCGCGGATTGCAAACCAGCGCAACGACCACACTCGCCATCGACGGAGCCAATCTGCAGCCGCAGCCGCGGCTCTTGCTCGACGCTCCGATTGCGAAGCAAACGGTTCGCCCCGGTGCGAGCGCCGGGCATGTCGAAATTGAGGTGGCCCTCGAGGGCAGCGTGCCGGCGGGCATTTATCAGCTTCGGCTGGCGACCGATGCCGGAGTTTCCCCTCCGATCGCCATCGGGGTGGATTCGCTTCCCGAGCGGCCGATGAGCGCCTCGCCGCGGCCGGATTCAAGGGGCCTGCCGGCAGATTCGTTGCCCGTCGCGTTGTCGGGATCGCTCGCCGGAGGCGAAATCGCCAGCGACATCGTGAGGCTGAAAGCGGGTCAGCAGATCGTGGTCGAAGTCGAGGCCCGGCGGCTGGGATCCTTGCTCGATCCGGTCATGCATGTGTATGACCATCGCGGCGTGCCGCTCGCCTGGGCCGAAGGGAAAGCATCACTCGGCGGCGACGCCCGGCTGACGTTCACCGCGCCTTCCGATGGTCCATATCGCGTCGAATTGCACGATGCCGTCTACCAAGCCGGCAACCCTGGTTATTACCGCCTGAAGATCGGTGAGTGGAATTATGCGGCAATGGTGTTTCCGCCCGTCGTTCAACGCGGCACCAAGACGACGTTAGAATTCGCCGACACGAACTTGCCCGCCAACACGACAGTGGAACTGAACATGCCTGCCGATGCCGCCGACATGCCGGCGCCTTGGCCGGCGGGAAAACAAATGTCGGGCTTTCGCCCACTCGTGTTGGCAAGCGATGTGCCGGAAGCGATGCAGTTGTTGGGCCGAGCGACGAGTGCGAAGCAGAGCGACGCCACGAAGGCCGCGCTGCAGGAAATCACTGCGCCGGCAGGCATCAGCGGACGGTTCTCGCCTGCTAAAGAAGATTTATATCGCGTCAATGTCGAGCCAAACGAGCGACTGCGATTCGAAGTGCTCGCCTCACGAATCGGCTCGCCGGTGGATTGTTCGCTCTCAATCCGCGACGAGCATGGCGGCCAGATGGCGGCCAACGACGATCAGCCGGGAACGGTCGATCCGGGCCTCGATTTCACGGTGCCCGGCAACGTGCATGTCTTGGTGGTCGCATTGAAGGAAGTGGCCGGTCGCGGCGGCCCGGATTGCATCTATCACTTGGCCGTATCGCGGCTCGACCGGCCCAATTTTTCTCTGTCGCTCGATAGCGATCGCAGCGAGATTCCGCCCGGCGGGATGGGATTGATGCGGATTGCAGTTCGACGTACCGATTACAACGGCCCCATCGAAATTTCATTTCATGGGCTGCCATCGGGCATCACTGCAAAAGACACGTTGATCGACGCCGGAATCGACGAGGCGCTCGTTTCGCTGCCCGCCGACAAAGGACCGGCGACGGCGGGCATTGTAACGATCGGCGGCACGGCGACCGAGGGCGCCGCCCATCTGGTTCGCGTCGCGGAATTGCCGCCCGCGGGGGCAACGGTTTGGCAGCCGTGGCTTCGGTCGGAGTTCGCGGTTGCGCGGACCGGTGGGCCATCGATCGACGTTGCTTGGGTGGGTTCGACGGAACAACTGTTAGGAGATCCGGGCGCGACGGTTTTCAAGCCGGGCGAAAAAGTGCCACTGGCCGTGAAATTCACTCGCGGTGTTGCCGGAGGGTCGGGGCAAGCCGCGGCCAAAGGGGCCGTGCGGCTGTCGCTTGTCAGCAGTCAGCCAATGCCGGAAAAGAAAGTCCGTGTGAAGCAGAAAAACAAGAAAGACGCTCAAACAGAAGTGCCCGATCCAAAACGGGCATTGCGGTTGGACGGTTCACCGATGATTCCGGCCGCCGCGAGCGAGGCGACCGCGCAGCTTGTCGTTCCCGGCGACTTGCCCGCATCGGAATACGAATTGGCCATCCGCGCCGAACTGCTCGGCGCCGACGGCAAGAGCGTCGAGGCGACGACGTATACGCCGGTTCTGCGGATCAACGTGGCTCCGCCGGCAAAGACGGAGCCTCCGAAATCGGACAAGTCTGCGAAGCCGGCACCGCCGCCGGTGAAAGCGGATTCCGCTAAATCGGAGCCGGCAAAGAAGAAATAGCGGCCGACGTCGAAGCCGCACTCCTACAGATCGCCTTGATGCCGTGTCGCGGCCGCAGCGTTACGCACGGCCATAGCTTCACCGGATGGTCTTCGACCAACTCGAAGCGAAATCGCTGTGCGACCGTTGCCACGATCAGCACCGCTTCGAGCATCGCCAGCGGCGCGCCGATGCACAGCCGCGGCCCGCCGCCGAACGGGTAATAGGCAAACTTCGGCAACTGCCGCATGCGTTCGTCCGCCCAGCGTTCGGGGCGAAATTCTTCCGGCGCATCGAAATACTTCGGGTCGCGATGGCTCACCCATTGGCTCATCAGAAACGCCGTCCCCTTCGGGATGTCGAATCCGCCGATAACACATGGCTCCTTGGCCATCCGTCCCATCGCAAACACCGGCGGATAAAGCCGCATCGATTCCATGATGATCTGTTCGACGAACTGCAATCGCGGCACATCGGCCACCGTCGGCGTTCGTCCGCCGAGCACGTTTTGCAATTCGGCCCGCAGCCGCGATTCCACCTGGGGGTGCTTGCCCAGCAGATACCATGTCCAAGCGAGGGCCGTCGCCGTGGTTTCATGCCCGGCGGAGAGGAGCGTAATCACTTCATCGCGCAATTGCCGATCGCTCATGGCGCTGCCGTCGTCGGCGTCTTGCGACCGCATCATTCTTGACAGCAGATCGTCGCCCGCCGAGGGATTGCCGCGGCGATCGGCGATGATGCCGTAGATCAATTGGTCCAACTCGGCAATGGTTCGCTGGACGCGGCGATTCCAGGGCGTCGGCACGCGCTTGGGAATCGGCATCAGATTGCCGAGCCGGTAGACAAAATCTTCCATGAGCACGTCGATCGCTGCGCCGACGCGCTCGAAATCGGCGGTCATTTCGACATCCAACAGCGCCTTGGCAACGATCGCCAGCGTCAGCTGCATCATCTGCGCGTGCAGGTCAAACGTCTGGCCTAATCGCCATTGCGCAAGCGTTCGCTCAGTCAGGCCGACGACGATTGGGGCGTAGGCCTCGACTTGGCCTCGGTGGAATGCCGGCTGCATGAGCCGCCGCTGGCGGAGCCAAAGCGCCCCGCTGCTTGTCACGAGCCCATCGCCGAGCACGCCTTGCAGAAGCTGAAACGGCCGGCTCTTGACGAAATGCCGGTTCTCCGTAACCAACACTTGTTCGATCAATGCCGGATCGCTGATCAGCACCGGCTCGCGCGGCCCGAATTTCATGCGCACGATCGTGCCATGCTTTCGCGCGCAATCGAGAAAAAAGCCGAGTCGATCCCGCCGCAACTCGCCGACATTGCCGACAATCGGCCGGCCCTTCACTCGCGGCGGATCGAATTTGGCTGCCATTGGGCGTTCTCCAGCACCGGCGGCTAGCGCCTTGCCGCTAACGGATTTCGACGCGGAAGTGAGCGGCGAGGTGCTAGCCGCCGAATTATTGTGTTGCCGTCAGGCTTAGAAAGCCTAACCTACGCGTCATTCTATCCAATCGGCGGCGGACCGGCATTCGACTTTCGCGGCGATCAAATTTCGCGGCACCAAAGCCGGCCAGTATGCCAGCACCGGCCGCACCGCCGGCCGGCCGGCCGCGTAGCCCGCCAAGCCGGGCGGCCCGCTGGTGATGAGCGGAGCGAATTCGGCAGTGAACCGCTCGACGGCCTCGCGCCGCGGATCGCGAACGGTTAGCCGCAGCACGACTTCTCTCAGATCGGCCGGCGGCGGATGTAGCCCCGGAACACTCGCGGCGGCCCCCAAGCATTCCACGTGCGACGCTTCGAAAGTGTACCCCGCCCGGGCGACGCGGCGCAAAATCATGTCCGCGCACTGGCGAGACTTTGACACGCAGTCGTGGCCGTAGACCAATAGCTGCCCGCTGGCGGAATAACCGGCCCGATAAGCGAGCGATGCTTTGTACGTTTGCGGCGCCGGCCGGCCCGTCGCGCCGCGAACCGACACGCGGTCTGGTCCGGTTTCGGACAATTCGACCGTGGTGAAATCGACGTCCACATCGGGCGTCAAGTAATGGGCCGGGTCGCCGATCTCATAGACCAATTGCTCGGCGACGGTTTGCCGCGTGACGGCCCCGCCCGTGCCGGGCGGTTTGGTGATTGTCGCCGTGCCATCGGCCATTAGTTCGGCGATCGGATAACCGACGTTCGCCAAGTCGAGCGACTGCCAATGGCGATACAGACCGCCGGTCGCCTGCGCGCCGCATTCGATCAAGTGTCCAGCAACGCTGGCGCCGGCCAGCGCGTTCCAATCGTCCCACTTCCAACCGAACTCGAACGTGGCCGGTCCCACCGTTAGCGAAGCGTCGGCCACGCGGCCGGTGATAACTATCCGCGCCCCCGCGGCCAGCGCCTCGGCAATCGGCGTGGCCCCCAAATAAACATTCGCGCTGACAATCGCCCGTAGGTCAGGCTTTCCAGCCTGACTAGCTAACTCGGCAAGCGGACGCCCCGTATCGAGATTCTCCAAGTCGCACCCGCCGTCCTGAATTTCTTGCAACCGACCAAGAATATCATCGCCGGTCACCACACCGATCACCGCATCGACAATCCCCGCGTCCCGCAGCACTTCCGCCGCCGCTCGGGCACAAGCGATCGGATTCATTCCGCCGGCATTGGTGACGATTCGCAATTGCGGCTGAGCGACGAGCGCCGGGCAAAGACTTTTGAGCACGGTGATGAAATCGCGGGCATAACCGGCCGCCGGATCTTTCTCGCGAGCGCGAGCGAGGATCGAAAGCGTCAGCTCGGCGAGATATTCGAGCGTAAGATAATCGACCCCGCCCGCTTCGACGACCAATCGCGGCGCATCGAGATTATCGCCCAAGAAGCCGGCGCCGTTGGCGATGCGGAGCGGCGGTAGCAACATTTGTTTCCCTCTCCATAAACTCGTTCGGCTTTTATCGCCTGCATTGCTTGGTACCACGGCCAGCAGGATGCAATGTCGCGAAAATCGACCGCCGGCTGCAATTCTATGGTCTCTCCAGTACAATGTCTGTCATGCTGACACGACTATATTGCGACAACTACAAGTGTTTAGTGAACTTCGAGTTCCGGCCGGACGCGACGCAGTTGCTTATGGGCCGCAACGGAGCCGGCAAGTCCACGGTGTTCGAGGTGCTCGAACTGATTCGGGATTTTGCGGCCCGTGGCGAGCTTGTCAACAATGAAGATCCCAGCCAGATTCGGCTCGGTGGCCCGACCCGAACCCGCCGGCAAGACATCCGCGACTAACGATTTGAAATGGATGTCAAGGGTATGTCGGGTACGTACACCTACGAACTGGTCGTGGATGAAGCAGGTTACCCACAACCACTGCCACGGGTCAAGAAAGAACGTTTGTCTCTTGACGGAAAGCCACTGTACCTTTTCGAGAACGGTGTCGTCCATTTGCACAACGACCGATTCGAGGACCGGACACAGTTCGAGGTTTCCCCGAGGCGATCATTCCTGGCTGAAATTGAGTCGCGAGCTGACAACACCAAGCTGATGTGGTTCAAATTGTGGCTGGACCGGTTGCTGTCTGTGCAGGTCGATCCAAAGCGAATGAGATCGGAAGCGGAAAGAGAGGTGCTCTACCCCACGCACGACCTCTCCAACTTCGCCGAGTGGTATCGCCATCTTCGCCAAGACAGCAGCGCGGCGACTGATGAGCTACGTTCGTCGCTCCAAATGGTGATCGAAGGGTTTGATGGCTTGGACCTAAAAGGGCCCCCTAGCGGAACGCGGCTGCTTCACGTCGCCATCCGAACCGGCAGTGATGGCACCGGGAAGACGCGGTCCTATGCCTTCGATGAACTTTCTGACGGACAGCGTGCGCTGGTTGGCCTCTACACCATTTTGCACTGTGCCCTCACGGACCGTTCGACATTGTGCATTGATGAACCGGATAACTTTGTCGCCCTGCGTGAAATCCAACCGTGGTTTTCCGCCTTACTGGACCGGGCGCAAGATAACGGGTCACAGGTGTTATTGGTTTCGCATCACCCGGAACTTCTCAACCAACTTGCACCTCGCAGCGGAGTCGTAATCGAGCGGCTCGACGCCGGTCCGACGCGTGTCCGCCCGTTCGCGCCGCCGTCTGACTCGACGCTCACCCCTGCGGAGATCATGGCTCGGGGATGGGAAGATGGTTGACCGCTGGAGCAACATCGTGATTTTGGCCGAGGACCAGGAACACCAGAACTTGGTATGGCATTACCTTAAGCGATGCCCTGCAAACAGGGCTGTCCTGCTGCACCGGAAACGCAACGTGCAGTTGCCAGCCGGCCGAGGAAGTGGTTCGCAATTCGTTCGCGAGCGATTTTCCCTGGAAGTTGCGGCGTGTCGCGGCCGGCACGCGAGCGTCGTGTTGATTGTAATCACGGACGCAGATAATCTCAGCATCGGCGCGCGCGAGCAGACTTTGCACGACGAATTGGCCAAGAATTCTCAAGCTGCTATCGGGCCGGCGGAGCCCGTTGCTATTCTGGTTCCGAAGTGGCAGGTCGAAACGTGGGTGAAGTGTCTTCACGGTGAAACGGTTCGGGAGGACGACAAAGACACTGACAAACCGCCAGTGACCCCCGAGCAGGTAGAAACTGCCGCCAAAATTCTGTACGTTTGGGCGCGGCCCAACGCACAGATTCCCGCTCACTGTGTGGACTCGTTGCGATCCGCTCTGCCACGGTGGCGGAAATGCGATGCCGCGCCTCACACCTGAAACACTCCCAGCCGATATGGCTCCAGCTCCGCGTGGCGGGTGACGGTTTCTAGCGACAGGATCAGCGCGTCGCGGGTTTCGGCGGGGTCGAGAATCGCGTCAATCCAGCCGCGGGCGGCGCCGTAGCGGACGTCCATCTGGCGATGGTAGTCGCTGCCCACTCGGTCGCGTAGTTGGGCCAGCTCGCCGGCATCGACGGCGTGTCCCTCGCGCTCGAGTTTCTTGATCGTAATATCCAGCAGCGTGCCGGTGGCTTGGTCCGCTCCCATCACGGCTACTCGGGCGGTGGGCCAGGCGAAAATCAGCCGCGGGTCGAACGCTTTTCCGCACATCGCGTAATTGCCCGCACCGAACGAGCCGCCTAAAATTACGGTGATCTTCGGCACGCGACAATTGCTGATCGCGCTCACGAGCTTCGCCCCCGCTTTGATGATCCCCTCTCGTTCGCTATCGCGGCCGACCATAAAGCCGTTTACGTCTTGCAGAAAGACGATCGGCAACCAATCTTGATTGCAGTTCATCACGAACCGCGCCGCCTTTTCGGCGCTATCGACGTAGAGCACGCCGCCGAATTGCAACGGCCCCTCGGCCGGATGGATTCGATGGTGTTGGTTTGCGACAATCCCCACCGAAAATCCCCCCAGCCGCGCCGTGCCGCAAACGACCGTCTGGCCATATTCGGCCTTGTATTCGGCGAAGCTATCGGTGTCGATCAAGCAATCGATCACACTGCGGATTTCGTATTCGACCCGCGGATTGGTGCCGACGATATCGTACAAATCGCTGCCCGGCCGCTTCGGAGCCACGGCCTGCACGCGGGCAAAGGGAGCCGGCGGCTGCGGCTCGTCGGGGCGCAGGGCGGCAAGCAAATTCCGCAGTCGGGCGAGGCAGCTTGCGTCGTCCGGATCGCGGTAGTCGATCGTGCCGCTGATTTGGGCATGCATCTCGGCCCCGCCGAGCTCGTCGCTCGACACTTCCTGGCCGATCGCGCTTTTGACGAGCGCCGGCCCGGCGAGATACAGGCCCGAGCCATCGGTCATCAGCAGTTTATCGCAGAGCACCGGCAGATAGCCGCCGCCGGCGACACAATTGCCCATGATGGCGGCGATTTGGCCAATTCCGGCCGCGGAGATGATGGCGTTGTTGCGGAAGATACGGCCGAAGTCGTCTTCATCGGGAAAGACGTCTTCCTGCAACGGCAGAAACACGCCCGCCGAATCGACAAGGTAAATGAGCGGCAGCCGGTTTTGCATGGCGATTCGCTGCGCGCGGAGCACCTTTTTGGCCGTGGCCGGAAAGAAGGCGCCGGCTTTGACGGTGGCGTCGTTGGCGATGATCATGTGCCGCCGACCGGCGACGGTGCCGATCCCGGTGACGACGCCGGCCGCGGGAGCGCCGCCGTAGGCATCGTACATCTGCCAGCCGGCCCACAAGCCGAGTTCGAAGAATTGCGTGCCGGGGTCCAACAGCCGCTCGATGCGTTCTCGGGCGGTGAGGCGATGTTTGGCGTGTTGCCGCTCGATGGCGGCCCGGCCGCCGCCCAACGTGATTTCCGCCTCGGCTTCGCGAAACCGGGCGACAAGCGCCGCGAGTGTCTCGGAATCGGCGGCTTGAGGATATCGCGGCATAGGGGGGAATCGATTTGCTGGCCTTGCGACCTGAGTCGCCAGTTCGCTTCGGGCGCCACTAACCATGAATTCTTTGCAAGGAGCGACGAAAAACGCCTTTATCGTAGTAGGCACACTCCGTGTGCCGTCGGCGCTCCGCGGTGCGTTGCGCACAGTGCAGGGCGAACGGCACACGGAGTGTGCCTGCTGCTTTGGTTGCGGCCAAAGGCTGCGCAGTGAAACCCGGCAAGCTATGCCCAAGCCGATTCGCCATCTTATCGAACCTGTTGCTTAAGAACAAAGCGGACAAATGAATCGCCGGCAAGAGAACAAAGCGGCTCGGCCGCGCATATGACCTTAGAGGGGCGTTTGTGGCGATGGCCGTTATTCGCGTCTGGAATCGGCTCACATCTCGATGCTGGTCTGCATCGTCGGCATCAACGAAATGATGCCTTGCCGCCACATGCGTTGGGGGATTCGAGGCAAAAAGCCAATGCGCATTATCAAGCGCAAATAATTTGACAACAAGGAGTTGCAACTAGTCGCTGTCATAGCCACCCGCAGCACCGGCATCCAAGCTGCTTCTCGACTCCTAAGACAACGCTTCACCCAGCCCGACACTGTGAAGCGGAGCTCTTGAATCTATTAAGGAGTCGCACTTGTCCAAGTCAAAGAAGCTCCCCTCGAAGAAAGTCGCAATGAAAAAAATTCCGGTTCGTAAGAATGGCGCCTCCCTCTCTGGAATCGCTTCCGGCCGACGTTCGGGCCCCGCGACTTTCGTGAAGCCATCGGGCAAACGGTCGTCGTCGGAGCAAGTGTCCGGTGGCGACCGCCTCGGGATCGAAGAGCCGCTCGACGAACCGATCGCGCCGGCCGTCGAACACGCGGTGGAACACGACGACTTCGACGACGACCAGGATGAAGAAGGGGAAAACGAGGTCACGCTGGCCGGTTATCCCAACGCCCCGGAGCAATTCGGCGAGGAATCGTCCGATCATTCGACCGGCTTGGACGACCATATCGACGATCCCGTGCGGATGTACCTGATGCAGATGGGCGAGATTCCGCTATTGTCGCGAGCGGAGGAAATCGCTTCCGCCAAGGAAATCGAGCGCACCCGGCTTCGCTTCCGCAACACGATGCTGGCGAGCGACTATCTGCTGCAAGGGGCCGTGGCCCTGTTGCGAAAGGTCCGCGACGGCAAGCTGCGCCTCGATCGGACCATCGAAGTGTCGGTAACCAATACGGCCGAAAAGAAAAACCTGCTTCGGCGGCTCGGCCCGAACCTGACGACGATCAGCCATTTGCTGCGGCAGAACCGCAAAGACTTTTACATCGCGATCGCCAAGAGCCAGCCGATGCAAGCCCGCCACGAAGCATGGCGGCGGCTCGTTCGTCGCCGCAATAAGGCGGTGCGATTGGTCGAAGAACTCAACCTGCGCACCAACCGGCTTCAGCCGCTGTTGGACAAGATCAACGAGATTTCGCGGCGGATCGTCGTTCTACGCGATCATCTGGCCCGCGGCGACGGCGGCTCGATCGGCTCGCTCGACGATTTGCGGAAGGAGCTGCGGCAGTTGATGCGGATCACGTTGGAAAGCCCCTCGACTCTGATCCGCCGCATGCGCCACACCAACTATTGGCAGCGGAAATACGACGAAGCCAAGCGAGTGCTCTCGGCCGGCAACTTGCGACTGGTAGTCTCGATCGCCAAAAAGTATCGCAATCGCGGCCTGAGCTTCTTGGACCTGATTCAAGAGGGAAATACCGGCTTGATGCGGGCGGTAGATAAGTTCGAACATGCCCGCGGCTACAAGTTCTCCACCTATGCCACGTGGTGGATCCGCCAAGCCATCACCCGGGCCATCGCCGATCAAAGTCGAACGATTCGCTTGCCGGTGCACATGATCGACACGATGACGAAGGTGCGCAATGTTACCCGAGATCTGGTGCAGCAAACCGGGCGCGAGCCGAGCGTCGAGGAAGCCGCCGAAGCTGCGGGCCTGTCGATCGACGATGCTCGTTGCGTGATGAAAATGACCCGCCAGCTTCTTTCGCTCGACCAGCCGGTGGGGGACCACGATGACAGCTTTTTCGGCGAATTCATCGAAGACCATCGCAACGACGATCCGCTATACGATGTGAATCAGCAGTCGCTCAAAAGCCGCATCGCCGACGTTCTTTCGGAACTGAACTATCGCGAGCGGGAAATCCTACGGTTGCGATATGGCCTCGTTGATGGCTATGCCTACACGCTCGAGGAGGTGGGGCAAATCTTTTCGGTCACTCGCGAACGGGTCCGCCAGATCGAGGCCAAGGCGGTCCGCAAGCTGCAGCAGCCGTCGCGCTGCCAGGCGCTAGCGAGCTTCTTGGATTCGGCACAAGCCTTCGCTCCGTCGCCGCTCGGAGGCGCGCCGGTCGAAAATGTGCCGTTCGGCGGGACATCGGTGGGGGGCGTGTCGCTCGATGCATGTGCCAGCATGCCGCCATGCGGCGACACGAACAGCCTATAAACGGGAGCGGAAGAGACGCATCGATGGAGCGCTGCCGGGTGCCGCGGGTGCTAGCGACTTCGATTCCGAAGCTCGGCCTCTGACCCCTTATCCGGCGGCTTGCCAAGCAGTTTCGACAGCTTTACGCTTTAAGGTGGACTTTCGAGCAGGGGCCGATTTCGTGAGGGGCCGGAGGAGCAGGACCATGTCGAATAAGTGGATTTTGATCGCGATCGCTTCCGCGCTAATCGCGACCGGAGTGGGCTGCGGAGCCACCGCTCCGGCGGAGGAAAAAATCCCGGCGAAAGTTCCTGCTCCCATCCGGCCGCTTCCTCCCGCCAAACCGAAGCAACTGGCGAAGCCCGTTCCGGCGGAAACCACGCCCCTCAGTCCGCCGGCGACTACGCAGCTTACTTCCCCGATGCCCGCCCCGGCGATCGACCGGGCACTGGCCAAGAGAGTCGATCTGGAGCTAACGGCCGCTCCGCTAAGCGATTTTGTGACGGCCATTAAGGGCCAAACGGGTCTTGAAATCCACATCGCTCCAGGCGCGCTTGCCACTTCGGACGACGCCAAAGCCGGTCCGAAAACGCTGGATGCCGCCCCCGTCGAAAGGCTATTCGAGAAGCCAACCGAAAAGCCGGTAGACAAAATCCCCGAGGAAAAAAGAACAAGACCAGCGGAAAAAGCTCCTGAGGTGACGCCGGAAAAACCCGCCGACAAGGCTCCGGATGGGAAAAAGACCGAAACGGCCCCGGCCACGCCGAGCGAGCGGGCCGCCGATAAAACGCCGGAAAAGCCGGTCGAAAAAAGCAACGCCAAGGCCAGCCCGAAGCCGGCCGAGAAAACCCCCGAGAAACCCGCGGAAAAACGAACCGTCAAACCCGCCGAGAAGCCGGCGGACAAAGCCAGCGACAAGCCTGCCGATCAACCAACCGATAAGGCACAAATTCCGGCTGACAAAGATGTCAAAAGCCCTGCCAAGAACGCCGAAAACAACAATTCCGAAAAAAGCACGGAAAAGAATGCTCCCCCGGATCGCGACAGCGACGCCGACGAGGCTGCGGCCGAACCGATCGTGTCGGTCCATCTCAAGGGCGTCTCCGCGGCCAGCGCGCTGAATCTGGTGCTCCGCGATGTCGGTTTGTCGTGGTCGATCGATCATGGCGGAATCCTGATCGCCAAGCCGGACCAGCTTCCCGCCACCACGGCGGTTTACGACATTCGCCAGCTGGTCGTGGCCCATCCCGGTTTCGACAGCCACGACGACGCGGTCGAGTTGGACTACGATCCGCTGGTGAATCTGATTACCGGAGTGATCCAATGCCCCGCGTGGTCTGGTGAAGTCGACAAGATTCAGGATTGCAATCCATTCCACGGCACGTTGACAGTGCGGCAGGATCAGCCGGTGCAGCAGAAGGTGGCCGGCTTGCTGGCCGCGCTTCGCAAGGCGCGCGATCTGCCCGCCTCGAAATACAATCCGTCGACGAATCTGGGAATGAGCATTGTCGGAGCCGATGATTCGGCGGTCGAGGCGGCCTTGGACACGAACGTCATCGTTGCGTTCAACGGCGAGAAGCTCGATCCATTGGCCGACTGGATTCGCGAACATTCCGGCATTCCGGTGCACATCGATTCCGCGGTCCCGCAGTCGGTCGAAAACAAACAGACCTTTACGCTCTGCGCGGGCGGCATATCGTTGCGAACGATGCTCAAGTCGTTGCTGCCGCAAGGCAAACTAACGTTCACGGTGAGCGATGAGACCCTTGTGATCACATCCCAAGACGCGGTCGCCGATTTGCAGACGATTCGGGTCTATCCGGTCGGCGATTTGATCGGCGGCGATATCGACCGCAACGGCATCGACGACGACTACGCCCAACTGCTTGATGCGATCACGCACAATGTGCAGCCCGAAACGTGGGCCCCGCTCGATCGGCAAAAAGCGTCGGGCGCAAGCGGCAACGCTTACGCCGCATATTTGCCCGCGGCCAGAGCGGTCGTGGTCGACCAGACGAGTTCGGCGCATGAAGAAATCGCGGCGACGCTGGCAAAACTCCGCGAGGCAGTCGCATTGCAGCCGGCTCGAAAGGCAATCCCGAGCGGCGCAAAACCAGAGGCCGACAAACAGGCGAAACCCTATTTGTCGATGCGGATCTACAAGCTAAACCCCGACCTGCCCGCCGAGGACTTCGTGGCCGTCGTGCACGATTTAATCGAACCGAAGAGTTGGACGGGCGAAGCGTATTTGCACGGCGTGCCCGGAGCAATCGTGGTCAAACAAACGCCCGCGGTCCACAAACGCGTCGAGCGCTTGCTCATCGAACTGGGCGCGATTCCGGATCCGAAGAAGAACGGCACTTCGGGAACGCCAATCCTGATCGGGCGGCAGAAGCGGGCCTGAGGCTCGGCCAAAAAATAGCTTCTCCGCAGCCCGTCTCCCCTTGCGGGAGAGGGGCGGGTGAGGGGTTGGAAAACGGAAGTTATTTTTCGGCTGAGCCAAAGGGCCGACGCGCGAAACCGCAAGCGAGCTGCAATCCGCCGCTTGCTTTGAAGCTCGCTCGCGTTTTTCGCGCGTCAGAGTTTCTTGTTCGCCGAGTGCGTGTACTGATAGACGGCTTGGATCAGGTCTTGCACGTCGTTGAACTTCTTTTTCTCTGCGAGCACGGCGTCGAGCAGCCGACGTGCGTCGCTTTCGCTATGGCCCAGCGAGCGAAGCACTTCGAACGTCTCGCTGACCACGTCGCGCTTCCCCACCGTTTCAATCGGTTCTTCACGAGCCACGAGCAGCGCGAATTTCGACATCCGCCGCCGCAGCTTGGCGATGATCCGTTCGGCCATTGCCGGGCCGATGCCCGGCAGCGTTGCCAGTAGCTTCGCGTTTTGCTCCTCGATGGCCGTCGCGACTTCTCGCACCGGCCGCACCATCGCGCGCAGCGCTTTTTTCGAGCCGACGCCATCGACTTCGCAGATCAGCTCGAAGAACTCCCGCTCGACGGGGCTGAGAAAGCCGATCAGCCGTGGCGTGAGCCGGCCGTGGGCCGGATTTCCCTCGAGATATTCGATCGTGTGCAGGCTGATCTCCCGGCCGACTTCAAGCTGCAACCGCCGGCGAACGAAATCGGGAATCAACACCTCGTATTCGAACGCCCCGATCTTCAGGATCAATTCGACCTGTTCGACGCTCAGAAGTGTGCCGGTGATTTTGGTAATCAACTTAGGAAAGGGTCAGGGTGAGGGTGCGGGGTTAGCGACGACGGGCAGACGCGCGAAACCGCAAGCGAGCCGCGATTTCCAGCGGAGTGTGGCAGCCCGCTTGCGATCGCTCGCCCTAGCCCCTCGCCCTAATCCCTAGTTTCCTTCCAAGGTAGCAATGGCAGAGGGCGACGGCCAGGGCGTCGGCAACGTCGGGCGGTTCCGGCAAGTTGGCCAAGCGCAGTTCACGTTGAATCGCTTGCTGCACTTGTGATTTCGGCGCCCGGCCATTGCCGGTGAGGATCCGCTTGATCTGGGTCGCGCTGTAGGAGATTACCGGAATCCCCGCCTCGGCCGCAGCAAGGCAAATCACGCCCCGCGCATGGCCCATCAGGATCGACGTTCGCGGATGCGCGTAGTGCGAATACAACTGTTCGAGCGCCATTGCCGCCGGGCGAACCGCCGCGATCTCTTCCGCGACGCCGCGATGAATTTCCGCGAGCCGCTCGGCCAACGGTTGACTGGATGGCCCGCCGCGCACGACTCCGGCCTCGACCAACCGCAGTCCGCCGACCGCGGGTTGCAAGACACCGTAGCCGGTCGTATCCAATCCCGGATCGATCCCGAGAATGAGGCCTGGAGCAGGAACGACGGATCGCTGCGACATAAGAGACCGTTGTGCCGGCAAAACGCGCGAAACCGCAAGCGAGCCGCCATCTCAAACGGTTTGGAGCCGCGCTTGCGGTTTTCGCGCCGTAACCCCTCACCCTATCCCCTCACCCTATCCCCTCACCCTAATTCTTGCTCCACTCGGTGCCGCCGGGCCGGTCTTCGAGCGTGATTCCGAGCGCGGTCAATCGTTGCCGGATTTTGTCGGCGGTCGCAAAATCCTTGTTCTTGCGAGCGGCGGCGCGCAGATCGATCAATAGCTCCATCAACGGGGCAATCAACGAATCGTCGGCCGACGATTTCTGCTCGACCGGCTTGCGGAACAGGCCGAGGGTGGTGGAGAGTTCGCGCAGCGTTTTCGCGGTTTGCACCAGTGTTTTCATTTGATCGGCGGTCGGTTGCGAGGCGACTTCGAGCCGCTCGCTATCGACGAATTTGTTGGCAAGCCGGACGAGATCGAAAAGCGTGGCGATGGCCGAGCCGGTGTTGAAATCGTCGTCCATCGCTTCTTGAAATCGGATCCGCATTTCGGCGACTTGCTTCAGTGTGGCGTCGTTGCCCGGATCGAATTCGCCGGCGGTTCGTGTGGACGGCGCATCGAGCATATAGAAGCTTTGCCCGGCCACGCGCTCGAAGCGCTTGAAGAAGCGATAAAACGCTTCGATGCTGCGGCCTGTTTCGGCCAATAGCTCTTCGCTGTATTGGATGGGGCTGCGGTAGTGCGTCGATAGCAGGAAAAAGCGAATCGCTTCGGGCGCGTGCCGCTGAAGCAACTCGGTGAACGGCGTCGCTCCGGTCGATTTGCTGATCTTGCCCGCCTGCTGCGCCGATTGTTGCGAATCAACATCCTCCGTCTGACCCCCGCCCCCTGGTCCCTGGCCCCTATCGCCGCGGCCGCCGACTTTGCCCGCTGCTCCGGCAGCCTGCATCAGGCCATTATGGAGCCAGTATTTCGCCTGTGGTTTGCCGTGGCAGCATTCGCTCTGCGCGATTTCGTTTTCATGATGCGGGAAGACGAGATCGAGGCCGCCGCCGTGGATGTCGAACGTCTCGCCCAAAATCCGCCGGCTCATCGCCGAGCATTCGATATGCCAGCCGGGGCGGCCTGTGCCCCACGGGCTGTCCCATGAGGGTTCGCCCGGCTTGGCGCTTTTCCAGAGCGCGAAATCGGCGGGCGAGCGTTTTCGCTCGGCCATTTCGCCCCCTTCGCCTTGCACGCTCTCCAGCGTGCGATGGCTGAGCTTGCCGTATTCCGAATCGCGGCCGACATCGAAATACACATCGCCGGCCGAGGCGTAGGCATAGCCGCGGTCGATCAGCGTTTGCGTGAGGCGGACGATTTCGTCGATGTTGTCGGTCGCCTTGGGGAAATGGTCGATCGTGTCGATGCCCATGGTCTCAAGATTTCGCATGTAGTCGGCTGTCATTTCCGCGGCAAGCTGCGGCATGGGAATGCCGCGCTGGCGCGATTCGACGATCAACTTATCGTCGACATCCGTGATATTGACCACCCAGGTAACTTTATAGCCGCAGTAGGTGAGATAGCGCTTGATGGCGTCGAAGATCACGGGGCCGACCATGTGGCCGATGTGGCTCGGCTTGTAGACCGTCGGCCCGCAGAGATAAATCCCGATGCGGCCGGGTGTGACCGGCACGAGCGGCTCTTTGTTGCGACTGAGCGTGCTGTAGAGCCGTAGCGGGGCGGGGGATGGGCCGCCGGCGATTGCTGACGCGGATGTGGACGACATCTTTTCGGCTTTTACCGTGCTCATAGATTCGATGCTGAACGTTTCGTGGTTCTTTGCGAGGTGCAAGAAAACGGCCACATTGTAGCAGGCATACTCCGTGTGCCGTCCGCGCGCCGCTTTATCCTCGCACCACCGCAGACGGCACACGGAGTGTGCCTACTACGTTGATTGCGGCTTCGCCGCATTTTTCCGCAAAGCGCGCTCGGGGAACGCGCCCCGCCGAATTCCGTTGCCCAACTTTAACCGCCACGCTTGATTAACGCGACGCATTGGGCGGCGATGGCTTCGCGGCGGCCGACCGCATCAAGGCCCTCGGCGGTCTTCGCTTTCACGCCAACCCTTTCGGCGTCGATACCGACCAACTCGCCGATGCGGCGGCGGATCGACAATTTGTAAGGAGATAGTTTAGGTAGTTCGGCAAAGACGATACAGTCCAGATTTTCGATCGTCCAACCCGCGGCGACGACGTGCCCCACCGCGGCCTCGAGCATTTGGCCCGAATCGCGGCCGCGATTGGCTTCATCGCTGTCGGGAAACAGTTCACCAATATCCCCCAGCGCCGCCGCGCCCAGCAGTGCATCGGTGATCGCATGCAGCAGCACGTCGGCATCGCTATGGCCGACCGAACGCTGATCGTGCGGCATATCGATGCCGCCCAGCCGAAGCGGTCCGCCTGCTGCGAGGCGATGCGTGTCATGGCCGATGCCGACGCGAAACTGGAGCGAGCCGCGAGTTTCCATCGCGGAAATTATAGTGGAAACCTCGGCCGCTCGGCGAGTGGGCGTGGTGGGTGAGTCGGATCAATTGGCGTCGATTCCGAGTTGCTTTCGGATCAGGCGGCAAAGAGTGTCTGCGACTTCAGAATGCCGTGGAACGGGTGCCTTGAAACCGTTCGCGGGATTCCGGTAAAGGTCGTGCCGGGAGCCGTGTCGATGCAGAACTCACCCCGCTCGTTCCAACTCTGCGAGAAGCTGCCGCCGCCTCAGGCGTCGACCGTCAATTCGATTGTCTTTGAGCCTTCCGGCGGCGACTCCTCTTCGTCCACGATCATTCGATAGGCATCGCGCACGTTGTCTCGAAGCTCGGCCAGCGCTTTTCCCTGACTGAACACGCCGGGTACGCCCTTGAGCCGACCAACATAGAGCTCCCCGTCCTGCCAGTATTCGAGCGTGAAATGAAGTTGCATGACCGAAAATGTTCTATCTTCGTTGGGGAATCGCAGTTACCAAATGACCTGCTCGATTAAAGCGAGTCAGGCGATTCGCCGGAGCGCGGCTCACGGAAGACGGTTTGTCAGCGGGTGGACCGATCGGAACTCGCCATGCCTAGAAGTCAGCCGGACTCGCCGCGGCGCGCGGGGCCTTCTATAATCGCCTCATGCCGACGATCGAAATCTCCGGGCTCTCCAAGGCCTATCGCGTTTATCAGAAAAAAGAGGGCTTGCTGGCGGCCGTGCGCGGGCTGTTTGGCCGGCAGTATCGCTACGTCAATGCGGTCCGCGGCATCGATCTGACGGTGGAGCAGGGCGAGTTCGTGGCTTTTTTGGGGCCGAACGGGGCCGGCAAGACCACCACGCTCAAGCTGCTTTCCGGCGTCATCACGCCAACGGCCGGCATGGCCCGGGTGCTGGGGCATGTCCCCTGGCGGCGAGAGAACGCCTATCGCCGCCGCTTTGCCCTCGTGATGGGGCAAAAAAACCAGTTGTGGTGGGATCTGCCGGCTCAAGAATCATTTCGCCTGCACCAGGAGATTTATCGCATCGAGCCCGCCGCCTTCGACCGCACGCGCGACGAATTGGTCGATCTGCTTTCCGTGCGTTCGCTATTGCAACAGCCGGTTCGCGAGCTATCGCTCGGCGAGCGGATGAAGATGGAATTGATCGCGGCCCTGTTGCACTCGCCCGACGTGCTCTTTCTCGACGAGCCGACGATCGGGCTCGACGTCGTCGCGCAGCACAATGTGCAGGCCTTCTTGCGGCATTATCAAGAACTCCGGCAAATCACGATCCTGCTCACCAGCCATTACATGAAAGACGTGGCGGCGCTTTGCCGCAGGGTCGTCGTCATCACCGGCGGGCGGATCATGTACGACGGTTCGCTTTCCGGGATCATCGACCGCTTCAGCAGCCATAAGATCGTGACTCTGCAATGGGCGAGCGAGCATGTGCCGGGCGATCTGTCGCGCTATGGCGAATCGCTCGAGAGCATCGCGCCGAAAACCCGCTTGCGAATCCGCCGCGACATCGTGCCGGAGGTGCTGGCGTCGATCTTGGCCAATCACCCGGTGGAGGATGTGAGCGTCGAGGATCCTCCGCTGGAGCAGGTGATCGCCGAGTTGTTTTCGCAAGTCGATGCCGAAGCCGCCGCCGCCGACTTGGTGAAAGAAGGCCACACCTAGCAAAACCGCGTCGTCCCTCGCTTGCGGTTTCGCGCGTCGGTTCGCTGCTAATTCAAGACGCTTCAGAGCCACGACCGTTCCCTCCAGATGTCTTCCCCATCCGCAACTCACCGCCTTCCCGCCAACCCGCTGCTTGCCCGCGCGCACACTTGGTGGGTCATTCTCCGCATTTCGATGGAAGAGCGATTGGTTTATCGCGGCGAATTCATGTTCGGCACGCTGATGCGGTTTCTGCCGGTGATCACGCAACTTTTTCTCCTCGCGGCAGTGTTTAACGGCATGAGCGGCGACCAGGCGTCCGGTTCGACGGCCAACCACACCGGCGGCGCGACGCGCATTGCCGGCTACACCTATCCCGATTACATCGCCTATTATCTGCTGACGATGATAACCCGCGCCTTTTCCAGCATGCCCGCGCTCGCCTCGGGCATCGCCCGCAGCATCCGCGACGGCACGATCAAGAAGTTTTTGATTCAGCCGGTCGACATGATTGGGTTCTTGCTGATCGGACGGGTGGCGCACAAGCTGGTGTATTATCTCGTGGCCACGTTGCCGTTTGCGCTGGTGTTTTATCTTTGCCGCGGTTATTTCACGCACGGTTGGCCGCCGGCGCCGGAGATGGCGGCATTCGTGGCGGCGCTGGTGATGTCGTTTCTCTTGGGTTATTTTCTCGACGCGGCGATTGGATTGATCGGTTTCTGGTTTCTCGAGGTGAGTTCGTTGCTGTTTATCTACATGCTGCTGAGTTATTTTCTCTCGGGCCAGATGTTTCCGCTCGATTTGCTCGATAAATTTACGATTGTCGGATCGATTTCCGCGGGCGACCTGTTGCGTTGCACGCCGTTGCAGTATTTGGCCTATTTTCCCGCCACGATTTTTCTGGGAAAAGTTCACGGGGCACGCTTGGTGTGGGGCCTCGTCGGCGAACTGGCGTGGTTGTTGGTATTGATGGGCATTTGTCGATTGGCATTCAACCGCGGCGTGCGGCGATACAGCGCCTACGGCGGCTGAACGAAGTCCCTCGCGGACGCTTCGGGCTACTGTCGAATCGGGACTCCGAATACCAGCCCGAAGCGTTAGCGAGGAACGCCCCGCAACAACGCGAATTTCTTGAGTGTTCACATCACCCGCTTTCAGCGAATGTCGCAATTAAACCGCTATCTCCGTGTGCTTGGCGTGTTCGCCCGAAACAGCTTGATTCGGTCGATGATGTTTCGCGCGAATTTCATCTTGGAATCGATTTCGAATCTTGCCTGGGTGGTGCTGAATCTGGGGCTTTATGTGCTGCTATTCAGCTACACGCGGCAGATCGGCAGCGGCTGGACCGAGTACCGGTATTTCGTGTTTCTGGCGACGCTGCAATTGATCAACAGCCTTGTCGAAGCGTTTCTGATGCCGAATGTCGAAGAGTTCAGCGAGCTGGTGCGAAGCGGCGATCTGGATTTCGCACTGCTCAAGCCGATCGACACGCAGTTTTTGGTATCGCTTGCGAAAATCGATTGGTCGGCGTTGTCGAATTTCATTTTCGCAGGCTGTCTGCTCGTGTTTGCGCTCGTGCATCTCGATTATCTCCCGAGCTTGGGTGTGGCGCTTTTGTATCCGCTTTATATCGCCTGCGGCGTGGTGATCTTGTATAGCTTGATGATCGCGTTGGCTGCCACGACGGTTTGGCTTGGGCGGAATCAATCCATCTACGATTTTTGGTTCTACATCACGAATTTCTCGCGCTATCCAATGGAGATTTTTACCGGACCGATGGGCGCGCCGCTGAAGTTCATTTGCACCTTTTTGATTCCGGTGCTGGTGGTGGTCAACGTGCCCGCCCGGATTCTCGCCAAACCGCTGACGGCGGAAAGCTGGCAATTGGCGGTCTTCGCACTGCTGGCCACCGTCGTCAGCTTGGCCGCCGGCCGCTGGCTGTTCAATCGCTCGATCCAGAGCTACCGCAGCGCAAGCAGTTAGGTTCGCATGCGGCGTCGCGCACCGCGTGGCGCAAGCCCAGGGAAGGCCAGAAACGCGGCGGCCATGTGGTAAACGCCATCCGGGCCTTCCCTGGGCTTAAGGCCCCCGAGACTGTTTCGCCCCTCGGCGGTCGCGGCTAGAATAAATCCCCCATCGCACACTTTTGCCCTGCGCGCTTGACCCATGAAACTCGCCTTCAGCTCCAACGCCTACACCAATTTCTCGATCGAAGACACCATCGCCCGGATCGCGGCGGCGGGCTACAGCGGGATCGAAGTTCTCGCCGATGTGCCGCACGCCTGGCCGGCCGGGTTGCTCGAAGAACGCAAGCAATCGATCCGCGACGCACTGGCCAAACATCAACTGACGATCTCGAACATCAACGCGTTCATGATGAACGCCGTCGCCGACCCGCGGCAGGCCTATTGGCATCCGGGATGGATCGATCCCGACCCGCACTATCGGGCGATCCGCCGCGAACATACGAAGCGGGCGTTGCGGCTCGCGAGCGAACTCGGTGCTCCGTGCATCACCACCGAGCCGGGCGGCCCGCTCCTGCCCGGCCAGTCTTGGGACCAAGCGGCGCAAACGTTCTACGACGAATTGATGCCGTGCGTTGAATTGGCGGAGGAATTGAAAGTGCGGCTGCTGGTCGAGCCGGAGCCGCATTTGATGATCGAAACCTTCGGCCAGTATTTGCAATTCATGCAGCGGTTCACGTCGCCGTGGGTCGGTTTGAATTTTGACGTGGGGCACGCCTATTGCGTCGGCGAGAATCCGGAGGATTGGGTCAAGCGAATGGCCCCCTTCACGCGGCATTATCATTTCGAAGACATCGCCGCCAGCCGGGTGCACCAGCATCTCGTCCCCGGCACCGGCGCGATCGATTTCGCCGCGACGCTTTCAAGAATCGCCGCGACCGGCTACGAGGGCTGGCTCACGGTCGAGCTATATCCCTATGTCGAAAACCCCGACGCGGCGGCCCGGCAGGCGCGCGAGCATTTGACCGGAGTGATGAAACAGGTCGGGATTGCGGTGGAGTAAGCCGTGGAAGAGCGAACCGTGCCGCCGGATGACGCTTCCAACGAGCCGCCGCCACCGGCGGATCGGTTGCGAGCCTATCTGCAATTGTTTCGCACGCCCAACGTGTTTACGGCGATCGCCGACCTGACGATGGGCTATCTGTTTGTTCGGCCGAGGCTCGAACCGCCGCAATATTATGTCCCGCTGCTGCTTGCCTCGGGGCTGATGTACACCGCGGGCATGGTGCTGAACGACGTGTTCGACATCGAAATCGATCGCGTCGAGCGCCCCGAGCGGCCATTGCCTTCCGGCCGGATCGAGCTCGGGTGGGCGCGGCAACTCGGTTTCGAAATGCTGTCGGCGGGGGCCGCGCTTGCGGTGGTCGTGGCGGTGCTGTTGCGCGATTGGCGGCCGGCCGGTTTGGCCGTCGGGCTGGCGGCGCTGATCGTGCTCTACAACCGAGTGCTTAAGGCCACCTTTCTCGGCCCGATCGCAATGGGGGGCTGCCGATTCTTGAATGTTTTGTTGGGCATGAGCGCGGCAAGCGCGGCGTGGGAGGGCAACAACTACCTCATCGCCGGCGGAATCGGAATCTACATCGTGGGCGTGAGTTGGTTTGCCCGCGGCGAAGCGGAAGACGACATTCATCGCGGTCCGCTTTTTTGGGGAACGATTCTCATGGCGTTGGGCATTGTGCTGCTGGCCTCGTATCCGCGCGCCCATTGGACCGGCGGGCAAGACGTTGCCGCGGTGTTTCGTCAACATCCGGAAAACCTGGCTTGGCTGCTGCTGGCGTTCACGATTGGCTTCCGCACCGTTCGGGCCATCGTGCAACCGTATTCCGTGTTCGTGCAAGAAGCTGTCCGCTACTGTCTCATGTCGTTGATCACGTTCGACGCCATCATCACCTTCGCCCATAGCGAAAGCATTTGGCTCGCAGGCGGGATCTTTGCCCTCGTGCTGCCGATGACCATTCTCGGCCGCTGGAGCTACTCGACGTAGCGGCGAGGGGCGAAGGGCGAGGGGCGAGGAACAGAAAACTGGACCCACACTTGACGATGGGAGGATGATTTTCGCTTGCGCGTATCTCGCCCCTAGCCCCTAGCCCCTAGCCCCTCGCCCCTTCCCCGATGCTTCTCGCCTACAACACCAACGGTCTGGCGCATCACGATCCGATCGAGGCGATCGAGTTGTTGGCCGAAATTGGTTACCGCGGCGTCGGGCTGACGATCGACCACGGCTTGCTCAGCCCACGCGATCGTGCGGAGCGGCATCGAGCTGCGCTGCAAGAATTTCAACGAGCGCTCCGCCAGTTCGGAATGCGGAGCGTCGTCGAAACCGGAGCCCGGTTTCTGCTCGATCCACGGCAAAAGCATGAACCGACGCTGATGACGGCCGATCCCGAACGGCGCAAGCTGCGCGTCGAGTTTTTGCGCTACGCGATCCGAACGGCCGCGGAGTTGCAAAGCGATTGCGTTTCGATCTGGTCGGGCATTCTGCGCAACGCTCCGAATGAAGCGTCTTTCAGCGACGCTGCTGCTTTCGAGCGATTGATCGACGGTCTTGCGCCGGTTTGCGACTACGCTTCGCGACAGGGAGTGATCGTGGCATTCGAGCCAGAGCCGGGAATGTTTATCGACACGATGGATCGCTTCGAGCAACTGCTGGCCCGATTCGATCATCCGGCATTGCGGCTGACGATCGACCTCGGACACCTCCATTGCCAAGGCGAGACGCCGATCGGCGAGCAATTGCGGCGCTGGGCATCGCGGCTTGTGAACGTACACATCGAAGACATGCGGGCCGGCGTGCACGAACATTTGATGTTTGGCGAGGGAGAAATCGAATTTCCGCCGATTTTCGCCGCACTTCGCGAGATCGACTATCGTGGTTTGGTGCAAGTGGAACTAAGCCGGCACAGCCATGAAGGGCCTAGCGCCGGCCGCCGGGCGATGGAATTCTTGCGCCCGATGCTGCCGCCGACTGGTTAGCCCAACGACTTGCCCGGGGTGCCTGACTGGATTTATTCTCGCCGCAAGCTGGACCCGGCCCGACGAATCTGGCAGAATAATGCTGGCTAGCCATCCGCAACGGGACACCGAGCCAAAGCGGCGGCGGAATCGCCGGTATCAGGCCGGCAGTTGTCGGCGAACGGTTCGGATGTGGATGATTCGCTGGCCGGGCAAGGGCGGTTGACGGTCGGCCGATCTTTTCTTACCGACCCCAGCATAGAGGAGAGACTGCGATGACTCTTTCGCGATCGGCTCATGCAATGGTGGCACCTCCGGTGCCGGATCGTTCGCCATCGATTCAATCCAAAGCGGCTCGGCGAAAGCGGGCCCGGGCAATCCTCCGAGCAAATGCCGCCCGCAGCGCCGGCTTTACGCTCGTCGAACTGCTCGTGGTGATCACGATCATCGGCATGTTGATGGCGCTATTGTTGCCCGCGGTAAACTCGGCTCGCGAATCGGGTCGGCGCCTCCAATGCCAAAATAATTTGAAGCAAATCGGCGAGGCCGCGCATTTATTCCAAGCCGATTTCAATTGTTTCCCGGGCTATTGGAGCCCGGCAAGCGCTTCGAATTCAACGCCGGTGACGTGGCCGGTATCGCTCGCCCGGTACTTGGATCAGATGAACCTCTGGAATCTGGTGAGCACCGGCGGCACCCCGCAGCAGACATTTTATTGGGACCTGATGGTTTGCCCGAGCAATCCGCCGCTGACGAACCAAGGCCAGTGGCTTT
Source organism: Pirellulales bacterium (assembly GCA_036267355.1). Classification (NCBI taxonomy): domain Bacteria; kingdom Pseudomonadati; phylum Planctomycetota; class Planctomycetia; order Pirellulales; species Pirellulales bacterium. The sequence goes on from DATAWG010000076.1 coordinate 48,433, forward strand.
CGTATGTGATCAATTGCGGTTTATACAACAACAATACCAATGCCGCCGACGGCGTCGCCTTCAACCAAACCACGACCCCGTCGGGCCCCAAAACTTCGAGCGACTCGATGCTCGCCGGCAAAGGCGACAGCTACACGCTTCTCGCCTCGGAAAACACGCTCGGCATCATCACCTCGAACTCCACGGGTTGGATGCAAACCTCGGCCGCCAATACAGTCCAATACGCGGGCATGTGTTGGCAAAGCACGAACACGGCAAACATCGCTCAGCAGCCGAACGGCGACCATTCCAACGCCAGCCCGCCGACTTCTCCCGCGGTGATTACCGACTATGCACGTCCGTCGAGCAACCATCCGGGCGGAGTGAACGTCGTGTTCTGCGACGGCCACATCCACTTCCTCCGCCAGGATGTTCCGTACTACGTCTATCAGACGTTGATGACGACCAACCCGGCCAAGGCCGATTTCCCGTCCGGCTCGTCGGCCATCGGTTACCTCCTGAGCGACGGGGATTATTGATCGAGCGCCCAATTGAATCGGGTCGATAGACTTGGGGCGGATGTTAACTGGTTGGCCATATTTCGCGGCCGTCAGGCTAGAAAGCCTGACCTACGGTGAGAGCAGTCTGAGCGCGGTGTGCCAGTGGCAAGCGAAGTCTGCCAGTGTGAGCGCCTCGCAGGGTTCGCGCCGCCTACGATCGCCCGCGTTTGCGTCCTGCAAAATACCCACGTCAAGCGGCGCATCGGCACTGGCAGACTGCGCTTGCCAGTGGCACACGCAGTGGCGCCACGCAGTGGCACACCACTGCCCTTGTGAATGGCACACCAGTATCACAGCCGACCGCGATCGCAGCACAGGCATCTGAGCCTGACCTACTTTTTGCCGAGTTGGCGTTGGCGGCGGAAGAATTCGGTGAGGATCGCGCCGCATGGCTCGGCCAGCACTCCGCCGCTCACCTCGGCTTGGTGATTGAGCCGCCGGTCGGCCAGCAGTTGATACAGCGTTTGCACCGCGCCGGCTTTCGGGTCGGCCGCTCCATACACGACTCGCGGAATGCGGGCCAACACGATCGCGCCTGCACACATCGCGCACGGCTCAAGCGTCACGTAGAGCGTGCAACCTTCGAGCCGCCAGTCGCCCAATTCGGCCGCCGCTTGCGTGATGGCGATCATCTCGGCATGCGCCGTCGGATCGCGCAGCGTCTCGCGAGAGTTGTGCGCCGCGGCAATCACTCGGCCATCGCAAACGATCACGGCTCCCACAGGCACCTCGTTCAAGGCCATCGCCTGCCGAGCCTGGTCAAGAGCGGCGTGCATGAAAGGGGCAGAGGCGAGGGGCGAGGGGCGAGCGACGAGGGGACGCGCAAGCGAATCGGACGGCCGGTCGTCGTTCATTGTTGGGTCGCCCCCGTTCTTCTTCACTCGCCCCTCGCCCCTCGTCCCTCGCCCCTGCTTTGCCTCGCCCCTAACTCTTCTTCTTTCGCTCGATTTCGACGGTGATTGGCCGGGCGACGACATAGCCTTTTTCGGCGGCGGCGGATTTTGCGATCGCACGCAACAGCACGGGACCGGTGCCCAATTTGTCGCTGTCCAGCATCAGTTCGCCTTCGGGGCCGGTGATGCGGCCGACTTGCCGGCTATCTTGAAAAACCGTGATCCATTCGGCGCCGGGCGCCTTGGCCGAGATGTGGATCCGCATCCCCTCGCGAATCTTTGGCTGCGAAACGCGCCAATCGAAGCTCAGCCCGTGGTTTTCGACCGTTACGTCGAAGATCGCTTCGCCTTGCGTTTCAATTGGGCTGGAGTCGATGGCCACGACACGAAGTTCGAGATTGCCGTCGGCCACGGGCGTGGTGTCGAAATCCAATGTGCCGCCCGCGCCGCATCGGCCGACACGCTGGCCACCGGCAAAAAGTTCGAAGCGATCGACGTCGGGGCCGCCGGCAGCGACCGACGGCTTCAGCAGCAATCGCCCGTGGACCGTGGCTCCCGGTTCGACGCCCGAGACGTGCACGGTAGGAATGCGTGCCCAGGGCCGGCAAAGCGGATCGCCGACGATCAGCAGTTGATAGGGCCCCCACACCGATTGATAAAACGCCTCGGCGAGCGAGCAACCGCGGGCGTAGTGGACTTGGATCGCGGGGAGTGGAAATTTGTTTTGGATCGCATACGGTTCGCAGACGGTGCCGCTGGAGCCGGCGGCCCCGTAGCGCAGAAAATCGGTCAGCGGCGTTTGCCCCGCCCCGGCACTCAACACCCCGCCGAAACTCGTGAGATTGTCGACGATCGCGCCGGGGAGGATGGTGCTTTTCGAAGCGGACCAATTCACGTCGGCCGAGCCGAGCATGGCCCCTTGCACGTCGGGCTTGGCGTGCGGCGCCGTGGCGTCGACAATTTCCGCGGCCACGCCCAATTTCCGCAGCGCGGCCACCGCGGCCGCGAATCCGCCTTGCCGGGTCGTCGAGCGAACATCGCCGTGCCGCAGGTAGTAGATGGTTCCCTTGGGCATCGTGCCGTCGGCCGCCGCGCTGCGATCGAGATATTCGAGCACCTCGGGAATCGTGTTGCCGCGCCCACTGGTGACGGCCAGCATCGTGGAAAGCAAATAGCGGCTGCCGCCCGATTCGAGCAGTTCGCCCTGCGGGCTCCAGCCATACCAGCCGCGAAACCCATGCGAAGCGCCGATGCCGCCGGCCGCATCGGGCTGCCGCACGTAGTTGTTGGACTTCAAGCTCGCGTAGTGCGGCGAGCGCTGCAAAACGGCTTGATACAAATAGGTCAGCGAATTCAGCGATGCCGACAGCAGCGGCGCCTTTTGTTGCTCGGGGGGCGCATCGGAAGCGAAGTCGATGCGCGTGGGAAAATCGCTGGAGTAGACGACGTAGTCGATCTGCTCGCCCAGGCCTCGTTCCGAAGCGGCCCGCAATGCCGGCTCGAGAATCTTCTGGCGAAACGTGTCGATGTCGGTCGAGTCGGTGCTTCCCTGCCAATCCAGATGGAGCACATTGCCGGGCGGGATGTGCCGCAGGCGGCAATAGTGATTCGCCACCGTCAGCGACGCATCGCTATGGGAATTGACCACGATCAAGACATTTTCCGGCCCGCCGCCGGCGTCGGCCTGGGAGCCGAACGAGCACGCCAAGCCCCAGATGGCCGCGAAGGCGATGGCACGGAAAACCGGCGGCATGGATTGGGAACGCAATTTTGGGCGACCGCCGGCGACCAGCCTGTTGAAAAAGGGGACGGGCGCCGAGCGGCAAAGCGAAACGTGCGACAAGCCGACTGGCCGCTCGGAGCCAGTCCCGTTTTTCAACACTGCTATGGCGTAATCTGGGTGTTCTCGTGTCCGGCGCGGGTCGCCATGCCGGCCCAAACCGTGGGGTCGGTCGTGTCGTTGAACTTGTGGACCGACCCGTCGGCGAACCCGACGTTGACGAAGTTCGCCGAGTGGTTGCTGCGGGCGGCGGCTACCCAGTTGTTTGCCGTGCTGTCTTGCGTTGCCTGCAGCGGGCTCGTCGTCTGGATCACGGTGTTGTCGATGTTCGGCAAGTCGTCTTTGAGCGAAGTGTTGGGCACATGCACGTTCGTGGCGGTGATCACGCCGTTGCTGTTGGTGATCGTCGCCCCGGTTGAAAACGCGGAAGCGCCCATCGCGGCCCAGGTCCATGCGCCGCGCATGTCGGTGGCCGATGCGATGCCCACCACTTCACTGACCATCATCGTGTTCGAGGCGCCGTCGAGGATGTCTTCCATGCGCACGCCCAGTCGCGAGCCGAGCTTTCCGCGGCCGACCTGCACGCCATTGTTCGAAGTCAGCGGCAAGGCGGCGACGTCGAAGATGCCGCCATAGGTACCGATGTAGGTGGTCGTGGCGAGTGGGTTCCAAGTGCCGGCGCCCCAATTGGCGGCATAATTTCCCTTGGCGATTCCGCCCGTCATGCCGGCGCCGGTGAACGGAGTGAGATTATCGCCGCCATCGGGGCAGACATACGGAGCGGGAATAATCGGCGTGCCCGTGTTGCTCAGCCCGACACCGATCCAGGTGACGCTATTGCCGCTATTGGTGCCATTCACGCCGCAAGTCGAGCAGGCGTTGAACGACCCGCCAGAATTGGGCGGCGCGTTCGAATCGAGGCACGTCAGCAGATTAGTATAGATCGCTTGCTCTTCCATGAAGGGCAGGATGGCAACCTCCCAGTTCGGTCCGCAGCAGGTGCATGCGGTCGGCGTACTGCTGCCGATCCCGCCAACATACGGATAGTTAGCGGATTGCGTCGTGTTCATACAACTGGGCAGCCCGGGCGGGAAAGCGTTGTTGGCCGTGTGGAAGCTCGTCAGGGCGACGCAGAGCTGCCTGACGTTGTTCGAGCATTGCATTAGCCGGGCCGCCTCGCGAGCGGCTTGCACCGCCGGCAGCAACAGCCCGATGAGCACGCCGATGATGCTGATCACCACCAGCAATTCCACCAACGTAAAACCGCTCGATTTATCCGAAGCCCTGCGCATTGTTCGATCCCCCAAATCTGTTCGGTGCGTGCAGCCCTGATGCTCGCACCGCGAATCTTCCGTTCGTTACGGGTTCCCCGGCGCCACCGCGGGAAAGCGCCACGAACAACCGGCAATTTTGCGACCCTATTGCAGGCCTTGTGCGAACCGCGAGAAAAGCGCCAGTTCGATGGCTCGACAAGCTTCAACATACGGCCGCACGACGAGCAATACAAGACATTTCGCAATTTGAGCCGATCGGCGGGCGAACGCTTGCGTATTGTAGAAGTGTCCGGCTCCGTTCGGACCTATTTGGCCGCCGCTCGCTGCGGGAGATAGGAGGCCGCCGGGTTGCATTTTGGCAGCAGCGGATTGTTGCCGTTCTGCACCCTCCCAGGTGGCGACCCGGCGGTGGTTTTCGATGGAGAACCGCTTTTCCTCTCGCACATCCCTTACAATTCATTCGGGAAGCGCAAAGGAATCGTGAAACTAGCGTGGAAATGCGGATTGCGCACCTAGACTTATCAATCGATTCGACCATAGATTGGATGATTGAGGGGGTTCTGCGCCAGGGGACCAGTGTCACCCACGGGGACGGAGTACGCGCGTGCATCGCAGCGAGCCCGTAAAATAACTGGTGGTCGAGGGCGAGTTCGAGGAGCTGCTCCCGTCGAGTTGGCGGAGGAGGCAACCGGGCCTCCGTGGCGAAAAAATAGGACTACTGATCGGAAATTATGCCGATTCTTGCCCGAGAAAGCGATATTTTCCCCGAGCATCTCCTCGACCCGGCCGATGATGGGCCAGCAAAGTCGGCCCCTTGGTGGGCGCTGTATACGTTGCCCCGGCGGGAAAAAGAACTGATGCGCCGGCTGCGAACCTGGGAAGTGCCATTCTACTCGCCGATTATCGAGACGCGAAGGCAATCGCCTCAAGGGCGAATCCGCAAATCGTATGTCCCGCTATTCGGAAGTTACGTGTTTTTGTGCGGGGGGGAGGAGCAGCGCTATCGGGCCCTTACGACCAACTGCGTGTCGCGCTGCCTGACCGTTCCCGACAGCGATCTGCTAATCGCCGATCTGCGGCAGATACGGCGATTGATTCAAGCCGATGTGCCGCTCACCCCGGAATCGAGAATCCAGGCCGGTACGCCGGTTCGAGTGCGGTCCGGCTCGTTGATGGGGGTCGAGGGGGTTGTCGTGAGGCGGCAGAATAAGGCCCGACTACTGGTTGCCGTTCGCTTCCTGCAAAAGGGCGCATCGCTGCTGTTGGATGATTTCCAGGTTGAAGCAATTTAGGGCAATCTTATTTCCGTAAATCTCATCAAAGGTCCACGCGTTCGACGCTCGCTTATCGCCTGAATTTTTCGCCCGCTCGGTTCGAGCAGATTCGCCCCCCCGAAAGATCACCAAGTTGCCCCGTGCGGTTCGTTGACTCGCCGGACGGCACCATTATGCTGAAGGTATCGGCTCATCGCCACCAGCAAAATTCCCAGACAAGCTTCCCACCAGCTTGCCGTGTCGCGAGGCCAGGCTTTCCTGTCGCCGACGATGCTCGTGTTGAACGCCGAGACGCCGCGATCGCTGGATTTGGCTGCGCCCCCAATCGTCTCTCGGCCATGTCGGGCTGGGAATGGAGCTTGCTCCCACCGATGATGCTCACCTGGACAGTCGGCCGGCACGCATGACGAAAAGCCGCATCACGCCCCCATGGTTCGTGCGACGGGCGATTCTCGTCGTCGGCGTGCATTTGATAGCCTTCCTGGCTGCCTATTTGCTGGCGTTCGCCTTGCGGTTCGATTTCCGTTTCGACACCCAGGAAGTGATCACGTTCTGGTTCACGGTGCCGGGCGTGCTGATGATCAAGGCCCTGGTGTTTTACCTCACGGGCCAATATCGCTTGTCGTGGCGCAGCGTTACGTTTTCCGATCTGGCTTCGCTTATCAAAGCGGCCACGCTATCGCTGCTGGCCATCTTTGTTCTGTATTTCCTGATCGAGCCCACCCGCACGCTTGGCCGGGCGATCCCGTTGATCGATTGGGCCAATACGATTTTGATCCTTGGCGGATTGCGGGCGTTTCATCGGATGTCGCGCGAGGAGTTTCGCTTTTTCTATCGTCCTTCCGGCGCCCGTAAAGCGCTGATCGTCGGAGCGAACCAATCGGGCCATAATCTGGCCCGGCATTTGTACACCGCTGATCCGCAGAAATATCTAGCCCTCGGATTCTTGGACCACGATCTCAAGCGGCTCGGCTCACTGCATGCGGGCCTGCCGGTTTTGGGCCGGCCGGAAGAGGCGCCGAAAATCGCCGTGCGGCTGAACGCCCAGGAAGTGCTCGTGATTTCCGGCACACTGACCGGCAAAGAGCTCCGCCGCTTGATGGAAAACTGCGCCCAAGTCGGTGTGACGCTGAAGGTCATTCCCGGGATGGAAGATCTCGTGTCGGGAGATTACGCCGGCCAGATTCGCGATGTCGATATCAACGATCTTTTGCGGCGCGAACCGGTGCAACTCAGCGGCGAAGCGATTGCCACGCTCTTGGAAGGCCGCACGCTGCTCGTCACCGGCGCCGGCGGAAGCATCGGTTCCGAGATTTGCCGCCAGGTGCTGCGATTTCATCCACAGCGGCTCGTGCTGGTGGAGCGGGCCGAAAACAATCTGTTTCTCATCGAGCAGGAATTGCGGCGCTCGAAAACCGCCACCGAATTGTTCGCCTGCATCGCCGACGTGACCGACGGGCCGCGGATCGATCAGATTTTCGGAACGCATCAACCGGCGATCGTGTTCCATGCCGCGGCCCATAAGCACGTGCCGATGATGGAATCGAATGCCGGCGAGGCCATCAAGAACAATGTGCTGGGAACGAAGCAGCTCGCCGAGTTGGCCGATCATCATGGCGTGCAAGAGTTCGTCATGATCTCGACCGACAAGGCCGTGAATCCGACCAGCGTGATGGGAGCGTCGAAGCAGATCGCCGAGCGGTTCGTTCACGCCTTTTCGGAAGTGGCCACGACCAAGTTCGTCGTGGTGCGGTTCGGCAACGTGCTGGCGTCGGCCGGCAGCGTGGTGCCGATCTTCCAAGAACAGATTCGCCGCGGCGGACCGATCACGGTTACGCATCCCGAGATCGAACGTTTTTTCATGACGATTCCCGAAGCGTCGCAATTGGTGCTGCAGGCGGCGGTGATGGGCAACGGCGGCGAGATTTTCGTGCTCGATATGGGCGAATCGGTGCGAATCGTCGACTTGGCGCAAGACCTGATCCGCCTCTCGGGCCTCGAGCCGGAGGATGTAGAAATCGTGTTCACCGGCTTGCGGCCCGGCGAAAAGCTGTATGAGGAGCTGTATTTCAACGACGAGGAAATGCTCCCCACGCCGCATCCGAAGCTGTTCGTCGCGTATCACCGTCCGTATCACATGGACGAAGTGAATCGGCTGATCGACGCACTGGCCGAAGTGGTCCACGAGCCGACAGAAGTCGTTTGCCGGCGATTGCAAGAACTGGTTCCGGAATACGTGCCCCCCGCGCCGGAGGCGGGGGCCGAACTGCTGGCAGCCCATTCGCTGCACAGCGATGAGGAGGCAAGCGGCGAATCGACCAACGGTGTCCCGCTGAATGGCCCGCTGAATGGCGATCCCGCCGGTTCCCCGGAGCATCGGACTTCGGAATCGACCCGGCCGTAATCGGGCATCAGCGGCTCGCCGCCGCAGCCTTCGGGAAGCGTCTCTTGTCTCTTCCGAACGAAACTGCTGCGGTGAACGAAGCTGCTTCGCAATTGATCGAAACCGTTTCACAGCGACCCACATTGATTGCCGGATATGGATCAATCGGCCGCCGGCATGTGCAGAACCTTCAATCGCTTGGTTGTTCGCAGTTCGTGTTTTTCCGAACGCACCGTGGCACACTGCCCGATGACACTTCGGCCGTGAATCGCCGATTCGCGGAGAATCGTCAGGCCGCGTTTCAGGCGAATGGCAACGAAGCTGCTGCCCCGCCGAGCGAGAAAGCTGCGTGGGTGGAAGTTCACGAATTGGATCGCGCATGGATGCACCGGCCCAGAATTGCCGTCGTTTCGAATCCGACGGCGGCCCATATGAAAGTCGCATTGGCGTCGGCTCGTAACGGCTGCGACCTTTTCATCGAGAAACCGCTGTCCGATTCGCTCGATGATTGCGAGGAATTGTCGGAGATCGTGCGGCGGAACAACCTCGTAGCCATGATCGGTTGCCAGTTTCGCTTTCATCCGCTGTTGATCCGATTGCGGGAGGGGCTGTCCGCCGGTCGGCTGGGCGCGGTTGTCGGAGCGCGGGCCGAATGGGGCGAATACCTGCCCGAATGGCACCCCTGGGAAGACCATCGCCAAGGCTATAGTGCGCGGGCCGACTTGGGCGGCGGAGTGGTCCTGACACTAATCCATCCCCTCGATTATTTGTATTGGCTCTTCGGACCGGTGGAGCGAGTGCAAGCGTCGACGCGCTCAGTGGCTGCTTTGCAAACCCCGGCAGGCGAAGATTGGGCGGAAATCACGATCGAGTTTTGCTCCGGCGTTGTGGGACAAGTGCATTTAGACTATTTGCAGCGGCCAGCGGTTCACCGGTTGACCGTTTGTGGCGACCATGGCCGAGCCGAGTGGGACTGTGTCGCCGGCACGCTGCGCTGGGAAACCGCCGGCTCGTCGGGCAATGCCGCGCCAATAACGACGATCGAAACCATACCGCCACGGTTTGAGCGAAACTCGATGTTCATCGACGAAATGCAGCACTTCTTGCGGTGCGTCGAGACGCGCCAGACACCGGCAATTACGCTGGCGGACGGCATTGCCGTGCTCAAGATTGCTTTAGCAGCCAAGCAAAGTGCGCGCGAGGTCCGGCGCACCTCGGAGTCGCAGCGCCATGGCTGACAGCGCAAAAACTTCGGCCTTGCCGTCGCTGTTCGACCTAACCGACCGTGTAGCGATCCTCACCGGCGGAGCAGGCCTGCTGGGCAAACAATATACACGGGCCATGCTCGCCGCTGGAGCACGCGTCGTCGTGGCGGATCTCGACGGCGGTGCGGCAATTGCCTCAGCCCGGGCGGCCGCGGATGAAATCGGCGGCGAATCGCTCGGCGTCGCAGTCGACATAACCAAGCGAGCCGACGTCGAGCGGATGGCGGCTGTAGCGCTCGAACGCTGGGGAAGCGTCGATATCCTCGTGAACAACGCAGCCATCGATCCGAAATTCGATGCCGCCGTAGCTCAGCAACAAGCCAGCACCTTTGAGGACTATCCGCTTCCGCTGTGGCAACAATCGTTGGATGTGAACCTGACCGGCGCGATGCATTGCTGCCAAGTGGTGGGACGATCCATGGTGGGGCAAAAGCGGGGCGTGATCGTGAACGTGAGTTCGACCTATGGCCTCGTCGCCCCGGACCAACGACTGTATCAGCGCGACGGAGAAGCGGAGCAAACGCTCTTCAAGCCCGCCGCTTATGCCGTGACCAAAGCCGGCATCGCACATTTCACCCGCTATTTGGCGGCCTATTGGGCGGCGGCCGGAATCCGCGTCAACACGTTGACTCCCCACGGCATCTACAACTCGCAAGATGAGCAATTCGTTCGCCGCTACAACGAGCGTTGCCCAATGCGCCGGATGGCGCGGGCGGATGAAATGAATGGCCCGCTGCTGTTCCTGGTCTCCGACGCCTCGTCGTATATGACCGGCTCGAACCTGATTGTCGACGGAGGGTGGACGGCTTGGTAGCTCGGCCGGAAGTGTTGGCGATCGTGCAGGCCCGCGGCGGCTCGAAAGGGCTGCTCCGCAAGAATGTTTTGCCGCTCGGCGGGCATCCACTGTTGGCCTATAGCATCGCGTCCGCTCTGGCGGCCGAATCGATCACGCGGCTGATTGTCTCGACCGACGACGACGAGATTGCAGCGGTAGCGGCACAGTATGGCGCGGAAGTGCCATTTCGGCGTCCGCCCGAATTGGCGGCCGACGACACGCCCGACTATCCGCTCTTTGTCCATGCGCTAGACTGGCTCGATCGCGAGGGAAGCTATCGGCCTGAGATCGTGGTGCAACTTCGGCCGACAACGCCGCTTCGGCCGCGAGGGCTGTTGGACGAAGCGGTTCGGTTGCTTTCCGCCGACCTGCAGGCGGATTGCGTACGCGGCGTGACGACGCCCAAGCAAACACCGTACAAGATGTGGCGAGACGCGGCGAACGGGTATTTGGCGCCTCTCATGGCGACGGAGTTTGCCGAACCCTATAACATGCCCCGGCAAAAGCTGCCGACCGCCTATTGGCAAACCGGCCATGTCGATGCCATTCGCACCACCACGATCCGGCAGCAGCATTCGCTCACCGGCAAGCGCGTGCGGCCGGTGTTCGTCGATTGGAGCTATTGCGTCGACATCGACACTCTGGCCGACTTCGAGTTGGCCCAACAAGTCATCGACCGAAAGCATCTGCAGATCGACATGCCATATGTCGCAGGCGATCGTGAATCGAATCGCAGGCACGGCGGCCCGTCGGACAAATCTCGGGGGCGCCGATGGCCGGAACAGCTCGACTTGGTGGTGTTCGACTTCGACGGCGTGATGACCGACAACCGCGTGCTGGTGTTCGACGACGGCGGCGAAGCTGTGCTGTGCGATCGCAGCGATGGTCTGGGCGTGTCGATGCTTCGCAAGCGAGGCTTTGAATTGGTGGTGCTCTCGACCGAAACGCACCCGGTCGTCGAAGCGCGCTGCCGCAAGCTGGGCATCGCTTGCCGCCAGGGCCTGGCCGACAAGCAAGCCGCGCTGGTTGAGCTAGTCGGGCAGCGGCAGCTTCGTTTGGAAAATACGATCTACCTCGGCAACGATGCGAACGACTTCGGCTGCTTCGCCTCCGCCGGGTTCGCGATTGCTGTTGCGGATGCGCATCCGAGTGCCTTCGAGCGGGTCGATTTCGTGCTTTCCCGTCCGGGTGGTCAAGGTGCGGTGCGCGAGTTGTGTGAGATCTTGCTGAAAAGATATCCGCGAGGCGAAGCGGCGGGCGTCCGTCCTGAAGTCCTTGAGAATGGAAACAATGCCTAGAACGATCGAACTCGGAGGTCGCGGCGTCGGTGAGGAGCATCCCGTCTACATAATCGCTGAAATCGGCGTCAATCATAACGGCAGCCTGGGCATCGCGCGGCGGCTCATCGATCTGGCCAAGGCGAGCGGCTGCGATGCCGTCAAATTTCAGAAGCGCACTCCGGAGAAATGTGTTCCGGCCGAAATGCGGGACAAGATGCGCGAGACGCCTTGGGGATATATCTCCTACTTGGAATATCGGCACAAGATCGAATTCGGCCACGCCGAGTTCCGGCAAATCGACCAATATTGCCGCGCCCAAAAAATCGTCTGGTTTGCATCGTGCTGGGACGTCGACTCGGTTGCGTTTCTCGAAGAGTTCAACACCCCGTGTTTGAAGGTTCCCTCGGCGGCGCTCACCGATCGCGAGTTGCTCGACGCATGCCGCGCGACGCGCAGGCCAGTCATGCTCTCGACCGGCATGTCGACGATGGACCAGATCGAAGCCGCGGTCGCCGTCTTGGGCACTGAGCGGTTGCTGTTGGCCCACGCCACGAGCACCTATCCCTGCCCGAAGGAAGAGTTGAATCTGCGGATGATCACCACGCTCGCCAAACGCTTCGATTGCCCGATCGGCTACTCGGGGCACGAAGTCGGCTTGGCGACGTCGGTCGCGGCCATTGCGCTGGGAGCTTCGTTCATCGAACGTCATATCACGCTCGACCGCGCCATGTGGGGCAGCGATCAAGCCGCATCCATCGAGCCGCAAGGTTTGAAACGGTTGGTCAAAGACATTCGCAGCGTCGAGAGCGCAATGGGCGACGGTCAAAAGCACGTTTACCCGAGCGAAGTCGTCGCTGCCAGCCGATTGCGGCTGAAAAACACGCTCGACGCGAAATAACCGGCATGAAATTTCATAAATCGCCATTACAAGAATCGCATGGTCAACGCCGCATTTTGGAAAGATAAGCGTGTCCTGGTGACCGGCGGAGCGGGCTTCGTCGGGCGATGGGTGGGGCGGGCGCTCGTGGCCGCCGCCGCCGAGCTGCACATCCTCGACATCGTGCCGCCGAAACATGTTGCCGAGCCATTTGCACTGCATCGCGCCGACCTGCGCGATCTGGATGCCGCCACGCATCTACTCGAAGAAACACGACCGGACGCGATTATTCATTTGGCCGGCCAGCCCGGCGTCTCGGTGTCGCATGACCAGCCCGTCTCGGCCTACGAAAGCAATGTGTTGGCGACATTCAACCTTCTCGAAGCGGCACGGCGCATGACCGCGGCGCAAGCGGGCGGCCGCGGCGTCCCGCTGGCCATCGTCGCCGTCTCGAGCAACCATGTGTACGGACATCAGCCCGCCGAAGGCCGGCAAGCGACGCCGGAGTCTGCCGCGTTGAACGGCTTGGGAATGTATGCAGCGACGAAACTCTGCGGCGACGTGCTGGCCCGCTGTTACGGGAAGAGCTACGGCGTGCCGGTCGGCATCGCGCGGATGACGAATTCCTACGGCGGCGACGATCACCACGTTGGCCATATCATCACCGGCTCGATCCTTTCAACGCTGCGCGGCGAACGGCCCGTGATCAAGCAAAGCGGCCGCGATCGGAAAGGTTATCTCTATATCGAGGACACGGTCGATGGATTATTGGCCGTGGCCGAAGGCGTCGCCGGCTCACCGCAATTGGCCGGCGAAGCATTCAACCTCGTTCCCGACGAAGCGATCACGACGCTCGAATTGGTGCGAGCCATCGTCGCCGCGGCGGATAGCGCTCTCGAGCCGATCGTTCAACTTCCCGACGCGCCGCACGAAGCGGAGTTCCTGGATAACACAAAGGCTCGGCAACTGCTGGGCTGGAAGCCGCGGCACGATCTGCGCGCGGGCCTGCGGAAAACAATTGCTTGGTATCGTCGATCAAGCGGCGCGTGAGGCGCCCGGCATGCAACCACCCGATGGAACAGAACGACCAACAGCCAATGGCAGCCGCTGCCCCGCCGGCCGGAGAGCCGGTGTCGGGCTCACCGCCAATGGCCTCGTCGCCACCGACATCATCGGCGCCGGCCGATTCACCGCCGATGCCCGCGGGATCCGCGCGGCAGCACACTTATGTGCGCCGTTTGGTCGGATCGACGTTCAACTACGGGCTGGGAAAATTCGCGCCAAAGATCATTCGCTTCCTGTTGACATTTGTCTTCACGCGGATTCTTTCGCCGGAGCAATATGGATTCATCGACTTGTCGTCGAAGTTCGGCGATTTCCTCACGACCCCGATGAAGCTGGGCGTTCCGGGAGCGATCACGCGGTTTTACTTCGATTTCTCCGAAGGGCCGTCGCTCAAGGATTATGTGACGACGGTCGCTTGGTTTGTCGGTCTATGCACCATGACCGTCGGGCTGGTGGCGCTGGTGATCAGCCCCTGGCTCCTGGGGCACTTTATCCCAGGATTGCCCTACCTGCCGTTTGCCGTGTTGGCAATCGTTTCCGCGATGCTCGTTTGCATGACCGAATTGCAGGAACGGCTTGTGCAGGCGCGGGAACAGTCGGGCTATGCGGCCCGGTTGTACCTCGGCCGGGCAAGCATCGCGATTGTGCTCGCCGTGCTGTTCGTGGCCGGCTTTCGCTGGGGGGCGGCCGGAATGCTTGGAGCCGAGGTGGTGTCTTATTTGGCGCTTGCGCTGCTGGCGATCCGCTACCTGAGACCCGAAGTGAGCGGCCGATTTCGATTGCCCATGCTGCGATCGTCGCTGGCCTACGGGATGGCGATGCTGCCGGGCGATTTTGCCGGCAGCCTGACTCCGTTGGTGACGCAAGCGATCCTGGCCGACGCCCAGTCGGTGTCTGCCGTCGGTATGCTGGGAGTCGCCGGTCGATTCGCGCAACCGCTGATTATTCTTGCTTACGCGTTTCAAACGGCGTTCAATCCGATTTACTTTTCAATCCGCAAGGAGGCGACTCCTGGCGGAATGCAGCGGCTCGCGGTGACGGCGCGCAACGTTTGGGCGTTGGCGATTTTCGGCGGCGTGGGGACGGCATTGCTTGGGCCGTGGGTGATTGTGCTCATGACGCCCTCCAGCTTTCACGCGGCCGGCCCGTTGCTGCCGATCTACGTGGTTTTTTTCCTTGGAATGGTCATTCAGTCGCTTTTCGCCCCGGAGATTTACTACAGCAAGCAGACGTGGTGGGTGCCGGTGGTCGCCTACAGCGGCTCGGCGGTGAACATCGCAGTGACTGTGCTCACGGTGCACCGCTTCGGAGCGACGGGTGTCGCCTGGGCCATGGCATCGGAGCGTGTGGCGACGGCGCTTATTTTCGCAGTCATTTCAATGCGATTGGTGATGATTCCGCACCAATGGTTCAATCTTGCGCGGATTACTCTGTGCGGGGCCGCAGCCGCGGCAGCCGTGTTTTGGATTCCGCGGAATGGCGGAATCGCCGAACTCGGAATCGGCACGCTGGGAATCGCAGCATTCCCCATCGTCCTGTGGATGACCGGCGATCCGAGCATCCGCGAGGGCCTGCATTTGGCGCGGCGAATATGGGCTCGGGAATCTCAGCCCTAGTGGGTTCGATAGAACGCCCGAAGTGCTCAGGCAGTTCGTGAATCATTTCGTCTACTACGATTTGGAAGAAGTGCTGGCCGACGACGTGCGTCGCGCACGAGCCGTTGTGCCGGGTGCGCGGGAATTCATTGCTCGCGGCACTCCGTGGCCCGAAAAATTGGAAGGACCACCGCCTTCCGAACTGTGGAACCCCCGTGAGCTCGAATATCAGCGGCGGCTAATGGATTGGATCGATCGTTTGTTCAAGTCTCTGGAGCATGGGCGAATGCAGTCGCTGCTCGCTTGCAGCGAAGGGTTTTCACAACTGGAGATATTGCGTTATCGGTTTCTTTTCGAGTTCTCGGAGATCGAGCAACGGCTGGCGGTCGCCGGTGAGATGTATCGCGAGGGGGCGGAACATATTTCATGGATTGTCCCAGAATCGGCGTGCGCGACCATCCGGCAGCTGATGGGCGGCATCAATTCGCCGCACATCGACGTGATCGGCGTCGAGCGGCCCGCCAAGTCGCGAAGCCGGCTTTGGCGACTCTTTCGTTCCTGCGGCCGACGCGTGATCGATGGCTTGATGAACAGCGCGGATGTGATTGCCCGCGACCCGCGAGACTGGGTAAAGTCGCTTGGTGAGTCGGTGGCAATCGTCGAATATTATCCGAACAGTGCGAAGGCGCTGATTCCCGTTGCCAAGGCGCTTCGCGAAGAACACGGCGTTGAGACGATTTGGATCGCCGCTCGAAGGCAAGTGAAAGTGGCGCTCGAGCGCCACGGCGTCGCTTCGACCTTACTTCGCCGGTTGTCGCCAACAGCGAATCGACGGCCGAAACGTCTTCCCGCCGAGACCGCCGGACGTTTGCGGGAAGCAATCGGTGCTGACGCCGATGAGAGTTTGTTCTTCGGAACCGGCTCGCTTTTTGGAAAGTCGTTGCTTGCTCCGGCGATCGTTGAAAAGCTTTCGGGCCTGTTGCAGGAATCGGCATTCTGGCTCGATTCGCTCACGGAAGCGTTCGCCAGGGTACAACCGCTCTGCGTCGTTTCGACCACATATAGCAGCATGGTCGGCCGCGCTGCCGCCCTAGCCGCGCGGCGACGGAATATCCCATCGGCGTTCGTGCAGCACGGCATGTTTCCGGACTACGACGTATTCACGCGATTCTGCAACGACGCGATCTTTGTTTGGGGGCACGCGAATCAGCGAACGATCCACCGCAACGGAATTGCCAATTCCCGGATCCGCGTTGTGGGCCCGGCGATTTACGACGAACTGATTCGGCGCAAGCGGCTATCGAAACGGCCTGCGACGGTTGGCCAAGGCAATCCACTCGAAATCGCTTACATGGCGTCGCGAACGGGCGGACAGGTCGTAAGCGTTTCGTTGGCCAAGCTGCACCTGATGGCGATTGTTCGCGCTGCCGCCGTCATTCCGAATAGCCGTCTCACGGTAAAGGTGCATCCGGCCGACTACACGGGGATCATCGATTCGGTCTTGCGGCAACATCCGCACGTGCGGATCGTTCGCGAAGGCAGCTCGCAAGACGTAACGCTTCAGTCGGATGTTGTGATCGTCGTATCCAGCACGACCGGCCTTGAGGCCTGCATTGCCGATAAGCCCCTGATCGTTATCGAGACCAAGGGGCTGTCGGAATATGGCCCCTACCGCCAATATGGAGCGGCGATACAGGTTGCGATCGACCACGTGGACGACTCCGAGCGTTTGGCGATCATCATTCGGCAGCTTTCGACCGATTCCAAAGCGCTTGCCGAGTTGGCCGAAGGGCGCCGGCGGTTGGTCGATGATCTATTGAACGGCGGCAGGGCGGATGCGACAGAATTGACCGCTCGGGCAATTGTCGAACTTTTTCGTGGCCGCTCCGAATCTAGCGAGGTGATCGCGGCTGCACGTGCGAAGGACCATGGCAACCGCTCTCTCGACTAATTCCATCGGCCCGAGCTTGGCGAAATGCCCGGCTTGCCATGCGCCCTGGACGACCGCCGGTGCGGTTCGCGTTCCGCTTGGACGAGCGTCTGACGCGATGTTGACCGATATGCTTCGAAAGCAACTCCACGTTCTTGTTTACGAGCGCTGTTCGTTTTGCAATTCGCTCGTCGCTACCGACGAGCGACGCGATCCGCAGTTCCTGCAATCGATTTACGAGTTGTTGCCGGCATCGTATTGGCACCATTTGAATCCTCAGGCTGGCTTGAACATCGCAATCGAAAAACAATTGGGCAAGCGTGGTTTGGTGCGGGGCGACCTTTGGGACGTCGGTTGCGGGAATGGAAATCTTCTGAGCACTCTCGGCCGTCAGTGGCGCAAGCGCGGCATCGAGCCGGGCCGCCAGGCAGTGGCGGAGGCGAGGGCCCAAAATTTGGACGTGCTTCTCGGCACTCCCGCGTCGTTGCAATTGCGCGAGGTGGCGGACGCCGTTTTGCTCGTCGATGTCGTCGAGCATTTGCCGGAACCGGAACTCGAACTGCTTGCGATCAAGCAGATGTTGCGACCGGGCGGGGCGCTCGTCGTATTAACCGGGCGCGCGGATGCGCGGACGGCCCGTTTCGCCGGACCGCATTGGTATTACCTGCATTGCATCGGCCACGTGACAATTTTCAGTGCGAGCTCATTTCCGTTGCTGCTGCGCAAACTCGGATTCACCGATGTTGCCGTTTTTCGCGTGGAGCACCCGGGTTCGGTTGGGCTGCGTCGTTGGACGCAGCGAATCGGCGGCAACCTCTTGCGAAGCGCCATCGGAAAGGATCCGGCCGCGATGCACTACTACCGCGACCATCAGCTCGTTCTCGCAACGAAGCCGCTTTCCAGCAACCCTTGATGCATTCCATCGATTCACGCTTGACGCAGGTCGCTTCCGACAATGGGCCGGAAATCGGCGAAGCATCGGCCGAACGCCAGCTTCGTGTGCTCTTCTGTTCTTGGTCGGAATTGGACATCGCCTCCGGGACGCCGGTTATCGTGTGCGATATGCTAAGGCACTTCTCCGACGGGAACGCCGAAGTTTTCACGGAAGAGAACCTCGACCAAAAGCGCCGCCGCAAGATATCGATTGACCACCCCGTCCGCAAGTTTCAGTTTCATACCAGGCTGTGGCCCTTTCTCCGCGGGCATCGGATTCGCCGCCGTTTGGCGCGAGCCGGCTTTCCGCTGCTGCTCGGCCAGATGGTCCGGCATATCCGCCGATTCCAACCGGATTGCATGGTTGCGATCTACGCCCAACCGCACTGGATTCTTGCCACGTGGATGGCTTCGCGAATCACACGCGTGCCGCTCGTCTATCATGTTCACGATGCGTTCTTGGAAGCCAATGAGCGGCGAAAGAATTCGAGCTTTGCGAGTTGGCTGGAACGCAAGACGCTCACCTCCACCCGTGTCTTGGCGCTCGACGACAACATGGCCGACCATTACAAGCGTCGTTACGGCATCCAATGCACGGTTCTTCGCCATATCGTCGAGCATCGTCCGCTACCGGCCAAGCCCGGACCGCACGCCGGGACAGCCGCCACCGATGCGGCGGCCTTGTCCGCAGGGTCACGCACGCTCACGATCGGATTTGCCGGTGCGATTTATGAGAGCAACTTGCGCCAATTGACCGAGTTGAGCCAACTTGTCAACCAAGATCCCACGTTCCGTTTGAAGGTGTGGTCGGGCTCGTCTTTCGATACGAGCCGAATTTGCGGTCCGAGGGTTGAAGTCGCTTTCGAAGCGAACTACGAGCGATTGCTCGCGAATATCGGCGACTGCGACCTGTTGTATCTTCCCTTGCACTTCAGCCCCGGGAAGAGCATGGCGGCAAATGCCATGTCGCTTTCGCTGCCCACCAAGAGCTTCGATTATTTACTGTCGGGCGTTCCAATCTTGGTCCACTGCCCGGAGGATTTTTCCCTATCGCGGTTCTTTGTGAAAAACCGTTGCGGATACGTATTGAACGATCCGCAGATCGAGGCCGTTCGCGAATGGCTCGACGCCTGGCGATCCGGGCAGCTTCCGCCTCCGGACGAAGAGGCTCGGCTGAAAACTTTGCAAATGCATTCCGCTGCGGAAAACAAGCGAATTCTGTGGCAAGTGCTAAGCGAAGAAATCGGTCGTAGCGGCACGACAAAGCCGGTGTCGCATCGCGATACCATGGATGAACTTCAACTTCACCGTCCGCCCTCCAAGGATTCCAGCCCCACATGAGCGTAGCAATCGTCACCGGTTCGGCCGGCTTGATCGGTTCCGAAACTGCAAGGCATTTCGCCGGCATCGGCATGGATATCGTAGGCGTCGATAACGATATGCGCCGATATTTTTTCGGCGCTGATGCATCGACAACCTGGCAACGCGAAGCATTGCAACGGAATTTGGATCGACAATATCGGCACGTCGAACTCGATATCCGCGATCGCGACGGCATCGAACGCCTGATGAGCGAGTATCGATCCGACATTCGCCTCGTCGTTCACACGGCGGCCCAACCCTCGCACGACTGGGCGGCCAAAGAACCGCTGACGGATTTTTCCGTCAACGCGCTCGGCACGCTCAACATGCTGGAAGCCACGCGCCAATTCGCCCCCGACGCGGTGTTCCTGTTCACCTCCACGAACAAGGTCTACGGCGATACGCCGAATCGGCTTCCACTCGTGGAATTGGAATCTCGCTGGGAAATCGCCCCGGACCACACCTACGCCGACGGCATCCGCGAAGACATGTCGATCGACCAGACATTGCACAGTCTGTTCGGCGCTTCGAAAGTCGCGGCCGACATCCTCGTGCAAGAGTATGGGCGGTATTTTGGCTTGCGTTCGGCCTGTTTCCGAGGCGGCTGCCTCACCGGTCCCAACCATTCCGGCGCCCAATTGCACGGCTTTCTGGCCTACCTCGTCAAATGTGCCGCCCGGCGGACGCCCTACACCGTGTTCGGATACGGCGGCAAACAGGTACGCGATAATATCCACTGCGCAGATTTGATCCGGGCCTTCGATCGCTTCTTCCATGCGCCGCGCTGCGGCGAGGTCTATAACATCGGCGGCAGCCGCTATAGCAATTGCTCCATGCTCGAAGCGATCGACATCTGCACGGAAGTGACCGGCAATCATCTGGATTGGAACTATCAAGAACAAAACCGCACGGGCGATCATATCTGGTGGATCAGCAGCGTGGCAAAATTTCAATCGCACTATCCCGACTGGCAGCTAACCTACGACGTGCGTCGCATCATTCGCGAGATCTATGAGGCGAATCGAGAGCGCTGGGCCGCCGCCTAATGCAATTTGATAGGTTAAACACGGGCATGGGTGCCCTACCCGCGGCTTGCGTGGGCATGTTCCCCGAGCGATCCACTTGCCCGACCAAGGCGGTGGGCACGGCATCCGCTGATCTCCCATCGATCTCGCGGCGAATGAATGACTGACCGAATTACTCGCATGGAAATCCTGACCGCATGTGCGGAATAGCCGGCATCTGGAACTGCCGCCCCGGCTTCGATGCCGAACCGGCCGTGGGCGCGATGCTCGATGCGATGCAATATCGCGGCCCCGACGGCCGAGGCACGCTTGCGTTCGAAGGGGGGGCCGCGGGAATGGTGCGCCTTGCCCTGGTCGATCTCTCTCCACGCGGCATGCAGCCGATTTGGTCGGCCAACCGCCGCGTTGCGGTGCTGTTCAATGGCGAGATTTACAACTTCCGCTCCGAACGCGATCGTCTTCTCCGCTCCGGAGTCGAGTTCCACACCGGAACCGACACGGAAGTGATCCTTCAACTCTACCTGGAGGACAACGACAACTTCGTCGAGCGCTTGCGCGGTATGTTCGCGATTGCGGTGTTCGATTGGCGCTCCTCGTCGGCCGGCGCGTTGCCGATGCTCACGCTAGTGCGAGGTCCCTTGGGGATCAAGCCGCTCTATATCGCCGCGATGAGCGATGATCCGCATGCCATCGCGTTCGCGTCCGAGGTGCGCGGCTTGTTGGCCGGAGGCATTGTACCGCGGCGTGTTGACCCGGACGGGCTGAGCGATTTTCTCGCCTGCGGATTCGTCGCACAGCCGCGGACGATTATCTCCGGCGTGCGAATGCTGGAAGCCGGCTGGTTGGAACGGTATTCGCCTGGAGAGGAGGTCCGTCGGCGGCGATTCTGGCATCCACCGCCTTACCGTCCCCGCGCGGAAACGCTCGACGAGGCGGCTAGCCGCCTGCGCGGCATTTTGGAAGAGAGCATCGCGTTGCACGCCTTTGCCGACGCGCCGGTCGGCGCCTTCCTGAGCGGCGGCGTCGATTCCACGGGAATCGTCGGCCTGATGCGCAAGCATGTTTCCGAGTTGCGGACCTACACGCTTGCCTATCCCGACGCTCCACAGCGCGACGAATCGGAGTACGCAATCGAAACGGCCGCCCGCTTCGATTGCCGCAACACGGTGGTCGAAGTGCGCGGCAGCGAAATGCCCGACGTTTTGCCGGCGTTCGCCAGCGCGATGGACCAGCCGAGCTCCGACGGTTTGAACACGTGGCTGATCTCGCGGGCAGCAGCCGGCGATGTGAAGGCCGTGCTTTCGGGCATCGGCGGCGACGAATGGTTTTCCGGCTATCCTGTCACACGTCGCATGGCCTACTACGCCGTGCACCCGTTCGGCCGCGCCAAAGCCTTCGCCGGCACGGTGGCGGCAATGCTCACCGATTTGCTTCCCGAAGGAAAGATTCGCCAGCGGGCGTACAACCTCGCCATGCGTCGGTCGTCGCTATCGACTTGGCTGCATGCCCATTCGGTGTTTCGCTACGATCAAGCACGCCGCATGATCGGCCAGCCGGAAGACAATTCCGAACAAGTTCACGAGTTCGTTGACGCATTGACCGAGTTGCGCTCCGATTACGGCCGGGAGGGGCCTATCGGCCTGGCCTGTTTGTTGGATTTCCATTTCTATATGGGAAGCCAGTTGCTCCGCGACGCCGACGCCATGAGCATGTCGCATTCGCTCGAGTTGCGGACGCCGTACGTTGACGTCGAGGTGGTCGATTTCGCCCGAAGTTGCCAAAACGACTACAAGCTCCGCTACGATGGCGGCTTGGACGGCCATTATTCGCATAGCGGAGCGAAGCGGGTGTTGATCCACGCGTTGCGCGATGTCTTGCCGCTGGATATAGCGCAGCGTCCGAAGCGAGGCTTTGCATTGCCGATGGTCCATTGGATGCGCAACGACCTTCGTCCGCTACTGATGGACACTTGCAGTCACGCCGCCATCGCTCGCCGTGGATTGGTGGATCCGGCAGCGGTCGCCCCGATGATGCACGGGGCCGAGGCGATCTCAGCCAACCTCTATCCTCGTTTGTGGACGCTGATGCTGCTCGAATTGTGGTGCCGGGCGACGCTCGATGTTCCGGTGCGGGCGCCGGTGGCAAGCCGATGATGGTGAGCATGGTGCCGCATATGCCGGTGCTGACGGCTGAGCGCGAAGCAACTCAACCCGAGTTTTGCGCGGCTGGCGGAAACGCCACGCGAGGCATCAGCCCGGCCGATTAGAATGACTTAATGGACCGAACGACGACTAGTCTTGATCCAGTTTCGGCGTTGTCGCAGCCTCGCGGGCTCGCCCCGGCCGCATGCATGCGGGCCTCTGCGGCGAGCCGCAAAGCCCATGGCAAAGTGCTGGTTCTGGGCGACGGGATGACCTATTTCCTATCCGTCATTCGATCGCTTGGGCGCAAGCGGATCGAAGTGCATACGGCATGGTGTGCGCCGCGGTGCCCGGCATCGCGGTCGCGATATGTGTCCGCTTGGCACGCCCTGCCGTTCCCAGATGCGAGCGGTGGATGGAAGCCGGCTCTTTTGGAACTGCTGCGTCGCGAGCAATTCGATTTGGTGATTCCGACCAACGAACAGTCGATGCGTCCGTTGCAGCGGGATCGCGGCGATTTCGCGGCGGCCGGTTCGATCTACCTGTTGGACGATCATGCGTTCGGCGTGCTGTTTGACAAGCGGAAAAGCGCGGATCTCGCTCGCTCGATCGGAATGTTCGTCCCGCGAGGCGCAATGGCAGCAGATCTGGCGGAGTGTCGCCGGCTTGGTGCTGAATATGCGTGGCCGGTCGTGCTCAAACCGCTATCGAGCTTCGACGATGCCGATCTTTCGCAGCGGCGAGCCGTGGTGAAGGCCTACAACGATGAAGAGTTGGAAGGCGGCGCCCGGCGGTTGCTGGCGCATGGCCCCGTTCTGGTGCAAGAGTGCTTCGTGGGCACGGGCGTCGGCGTCGAGGTGTTGGCCTGTCACGGTGAGGTGTTGGCGGAATTTCAACATGAGCGCGTCCATCTACCGCCGCGTGGTGGTGCGAGCACCTATCGCAAGAGCGCGGCGATGTCGCCCGAGTTGCTGGAAGCGACGCGGCGTTTGGTCGCCCGGCTGAATTACACCGGCGTCTTGATGGTCGAGTTCTTGGTGAATCGCGACACGCGCGAGTGGCGATTCGTGGAGACCAATGCGCGATTCTGGGGATCGCTGCCGTTGGCGGTCGCAGCCGGTTGCGATTTTCCATACTACCTCTACCGGATGCTCGTGGACGGTGAGCGACATTTTCCCCGGCACTATCGCACCGGTCTTTATTGCCGAAACCTGACCGCCGATTTGTATTGGGCGCACGACAATCTCCGCGCCAACCGCACCGATCCGACGTTGATGACGGTGCCATTGGCCCAAACGCTGCGAGAATTGAGCCACGTGCTTTTGCTTCGCGAGCGGTCGGACACCTTGGTGTGCGACGATCCTTGGCCGGGCCTGGTCGAATTGGGACAGTTTGTTCGCGTGAATTCGGCGAAGTTTGCTCGGCGTGCGATGGCGCGAGCCGCCTGCGCGGCACTCGGCATTCCTGCCGTCCGACAGCGCGCGACCGCCAAAACTCGGGCCGCGCTCGAACGGGCCGAATCGGTGCTGTTTGTCTGCTTAGGCAATATCTGCCGTAGTCCGTTCGCGGAACACTACGCGCGCCGCGTGTTGCCGGCGGCGGTCGCTGTTCGCTCGAGTGGTCTGTATCCCCGGCCGAACCGCCCGAGTCCCGAGCCGGCCATCCTCGCCGCGAGCGAGCAGGGGGTCGATCTGTCCCGTCATCGAGCGGATGTGTTGAACGAAGAAAGCGTTGGCCGCTCGGATCTGATTTTCAGTTTCGATGAATCGGTGCATCAAGAAATTCGCCGCCGGTTTCCGGCGGCCCGCGGGAAGTTGCATCGTTTCGCCCTATTGGCGGACGACGGGCCCGTCGAGGTTCCGGATCCGTTCGGCGGATCACTTGCCCGCTTTCGAGTGGTGTATCGCCGGATCGCGGCGGTGTTGGATTCCGCCGCCGCGCGGCTTGCCGACGGCCGGCTGGAAGACGGATCGGGGATCGCTCCGTCGCAGGTTGCGCGGCCGAACGCGACGGCCGACGCTCGCGGGGCGGCAACTGATTGTGCGGCGGTTTCCTCTGGCTTCTAGAATCTGCCGATCGATTGACGAACTAATGCTTCGCTTGCTTTCCCAAATCCACGTCGTTTCGACCGCCGCGACCTTGCATTGGCTGTTGAGCATGTTGGCGTTTGTCGGTTTGTGGGCAGGGGAATTGTACTGTGTTCAGAAGAAGACGTTGATTTCGGCCCAAGACAGCAGCGAACGGTTTGTCCGCTGGTCGCCGCGGATCCGGCTTGCTCTGAATATCTGTTTCATCTTCGTGGTTTCGACATTTCTGCCAAGATGGTGGCTGCTGGGAATATCGGTGATCGTGTTCCTCGTTCACTGGGGATTGATTAGTCATTATCAATACTTTTTGCGTCCGCTTTCCGCGCTATCGCTATTCCATAATTGGCGCGAAGGCGTGATCGCCGGAGGTTACACGTTTGGCGTGCGGCGCACGCGTCTGACATGGATCTTGGCCACGATCCTACTCGTCAAGGCGGCGCTTCTGCTCACGATGCCGGCAGAATCCGGGATCAGCGGATGGTGGGTGAAAGGCGTCGGATTGCTGGCGCTCGTGGGATACCTTGCGATTGCCGTCGTCGCAAGTTGGATGGACCCTTTGGAAAAAATCCGCACGACCCGCGGCTTTGGCCGCGTGAGCCTGATTCGCGGCTATTTCATCACGTGGCTGGCCGAGTTTTATTATCTGGGGCGTCATGAGGTTTTGACTGGCGCCCTGCGCCAACGCGAGATCCGCCAGGATCATTTGTCGCCGGTCGAATCGCCGATAACGGTCCACAATCGGCTGATCATTATCCAAGTGGAAAGCCTCGATTTCAACGTTCTGGGATTCGAGATCGGCGGGCAGGAAGTGACGCCGTTCTTGAATCGCTTGCAGCAGCAGTCGCTCTTCTACCGCGTTGCGGGAGCGCGGCATATCGGCTCGGCCGATGCCGATTTCGTCATGCTCAGCGGCGTCATGCCTTCCACCCGCATCATCACCTACAATATTCCGAACTATCCTTACGAAAACACGCTGCCACAGTTCCTCTCGCAGTATGGCTATCGCACCGCCGCATTTCACGGCAACACCGGCAATTTTTACAATCGGCGCGACGCATTCGAGAAGATGGGCTTGGCCGAAATGCATTTTCGCGAGGAAATGGTATTTCGCGATGGCCTGCGGGCGCAAAGCTGGGGCGTCGACGATCGCGATGTGCTCGATCTTTCCGCTCGGCGCCTGCAAGACGCGGGCGACGAGGAACGCATTTGCCACTTCATCATCACGCTCACGACGCACACCCCCTACACGATGCTGCCGTCATCCGAACAGGAGCTGTTTGCCAAACCTCAATCGATGGCCCAGCACTATCTCAACAACATGCGGTGGCTGGATCATCGGCTCCGCGATTATGTCGGTTCGCTGAAGTTAGCGACCGTGGTGATCTACTCCGATCATGCTGCCGATCCGGCGATCGGTCCGGAATTCCGGGCGCATTGGGACGGGCTGAAGGAATTCGTCCCTTGCTTCATTTTCAACACGGACGAAGATCTCGGGGCATGCCAGCAAACCAGCGAATCCGTCGCCCGCGGCGGTTCGCTAACGATGCTCGATATCAGCGGTTATTTGCGCAGCCAGGTGGCGAAGGCCTGTCCGATCGTCAATGCGGCGCATGGTGGTTAAAATGACGCATCGTGCAACCGTTTTCTTTCCAATGGCCGGCCGAGGGGCTCGCTTCGGCCACGTGTTCAAGCCGTTCTTGCCGATCGGTCAGGAAACATTCATCGAGGCGGCGGTGCGGCCATTCCGCAAGTGGGCATCGGCCGTCGAACGGCTCATCTTTGTTTTCCTCGAGGAACAAGATATTGCCCACCACGTAACGGCCCGGCTGACGAACATGTTTCAGGGTCTGCCGATCGCGACGGTCGTGCTGCAAGATCCGACGCGCGGTCCGGCCGAAACGTTGGTCCGGGGCGTCGCAGGAGCGCATGCCGTCGGGCCGGCCATCGTTTGCGATTGCGACCATTCGGTCAACGTGGATCCTCTGTTTGCATGGATCGATTCACCATCGGCCGAAGCGGAGGCTGCCATCCCGGTTTGGGATCTGACGGGCGAAAACCCGCAGGCATGGAGTATCGCCAGCGTGGAGCCGGACGGCTCGGTCACGGCGATCGCCGAAAAGCGATTTCCCGAAGGAAAGGGCGAACCGCTGGGAGTCGTCGGCTGCTATTGCTTTCGCCACATTGAGCAAATTGCCGATCAATGTGCCCGACGGTCGCTCGTAAACATCTCGGATGTGATCGGCGAATTGATCGCGGAGAACCGCACGGTCGCGGCCGTGCGCATCGAGGAAGCCGAGTTCTTTGGCGATCCCTCGCGATTGCAGAATTCTTTGCGGCTTCGCACGCCTGCTGCCGGCGACGAACGCGCCGAACCGCGTGAGAATGCCGATGGCTAGCAACCCGCCAATTCATACGAATATCCACGAACATATCCACGTCTACGCCGACGGCGCCGTGCTCGATCAGATTCCTTCGCTGATCCAGCGCTTCAAGGTTCGCGGATTCACGACGAATCCGACGCTGATGGCTCAGGCGGGCATCCGCGACTATGAGACGTTCGCTCGTTCGCTACTCGAGTCGACCGGCGAATTGCCGGTGTCGTTCGAAGTGTTCGACGACGACCTGGCGGGCATGCAACGGCAAGCCCTCAAGCTGGCCGCCTGGGGAAAGAGCGTGTATGTCAAGATTCCAATCACGAACACGCTGCGGCAACCGACGAACGAACTGATCCGTGCGCTATCGCGGGAAGGTGTCAAGGTAAACGTTACCGCGGTGTTCACGCCGGAACAAATCGATAGCCTCGTCGATTGCTTTCCAAGCGGCACGCCCGGTGTGGTGTCGGTTTTCGCGGGCCGCATCGCCGACGCCGGGATCGATCCGGCTCCGATCTTGCGGCATGCCTTGCAGCGGTTTGCGGCGCAAGAGCATGTGCAGCTGTTGTGGGCCAGCGTGCGAGAAGTGTTCAACGTCGTGACCGCGGCCGAGGTCGGTTGCCAGATCGTCACGGTGCCGATCCCGATGTTGGAGAAACTGAATTCGCTGGGGAAGGATCTGACGGAGTTTTCCTTGGACACGGTGAAGATGTTTCGCAAGGATGCCGTGGCTTCAGGTTTCAATCTTTAGATCATGCCGACGCTCGCATCGCCGCTGACGCTGATCTTCCCGATGGCGGGGCAATCCGCGCACGAAGGGTTCAAATTCAAGCCCTTTCTCACCCTCGACAAGGAAACTCTGATCGAGGCGGCCGTGCGGCCGTTCGAGAAATGGAAGTCGAGCGTGCGGCGGTTGGTGTTTGTCGTGCTGGAAGAGCACGATCGCGATTACGGCGTCGCGGCCCGGCTGCATGAGCTTTTCTCGATGTGGCCGCATGATGTAATCGTGCTAGCGCATCCGACCGAGGGGCCGGCCATGACGCTGGCCGAAGCCGTGGCGCGCGGACGGATTGCTGGCCCCGCGATCGTGTGCGATTGCGATCATTCGCTGAATGTCGATCCGCTATTCGGCCGAATCGCGGAAGGGGCCGGCATCGAATGCGGCTTCCCCACCTGGAGCCTCCGCGGAGAAAATCTGCGGGCTTGGAGCGTGGCGGCTTGCGGACCGAATGGCCAGGTGGCGGCGATTGCCGAGAAGCAATTGCCGGCGGCGAAAGGCGATTTCGTCGGCGTCGTCGGTTGCTATTACTTCGCACACGTCGAAGCAATCGCCGAAATCGTCTGCCAGCGGCGGTTTGCCTATCTCTCGACTGCGATTCAAGAACTGATCGCCGCCGGCAGCAAGGTGATCGGCGTGCCGATCGCGCGTGCCGAATTCTTCGGCGACACGCGCGGATTGCTCCAAGCCAGGGCCCGGCGCGATCAATTTGTCGGCTCGATTTTTTGCGATCTGGACGGCACCGTCATCGAGCATGAAGCGTCGCCGCGATACGATCAACCTCTCGTGATTCTGCCGGGCAGCAGGGAAAAACTTGCCGAATGGGTCGATGCAGGTTATCTCGTCGTACTCACCACCGCACGCCCGCCATCCGATCAGGCGCCGCTGGAGCAAAGCCTGCGCGAGGCGGGAGTGGCCTACCATCGATTGATCCTGGGCCTTCCGAGCGGGCCTCGCTATTCGATCAACGACCGCAAGCCGTCGGCAATCCTGGTTCCGCAAACCGTGGCGTATGAAGTGTCGCGCAACGAGGGGATTCAGCACATCGTGATCCCTTCCATGACGCCCACGGTTCTCAAGCGCTTCCACGGGGCATCGCTCGCCGACACCGTGCTGGTGGAAGACGACGAGAAACTGTTCGTTCGCAAGCGGGTTCTCAAGCGCGATCAGCTCACGCTCGGCTATGCGAAGCTGCGAAACCAATACCGCACGATGGAACGGCTTGCGCAATACGGCAACATCGTCCCGGCGCTCTACGGCGAACACGATAATTCGCTGGAATACTACTACGACATGGAATATCTGCCCAGGCATCGGCCCGTATCGCAACTCGATAGCGCCGAGCTGGGCGAAGCACTCGGCCGGCTGATGACGTTCTTGCAAGACCGAATCTATGCCGTGAAAACGTCGACCAGTTGTATGGGCGAAGACTGGTTGCTGGCCCATTTTGCCCGCAAGATTTTTCCGAAGCTCGACGGCGTGCAGTCGTATCCCGCGCTCGCGAGATTGGTGAACGCCGAGCGAGTATGCATTAACGGTCGCAGTCGGCCAGGGTTGCGAGCGTTGCTCTCGACGGCTTCGAGTTCGCGCGTCGCTCGGTCGTTGGCGCCGAGATGGCTGTCGGCCGTCCACGGCGATTTGACGTTCGAAAACGTGCTCTACCACCAGGGCGACTTCCGAGTGATCGATGCCGATGGCGGCGACTTTTTGGACGCTGCCGAACTCGACATGGGAAAGATTTTTCAATCGCTCGTCGGCCGATACGAATTCTGGGCACACAGCGACGCCCCGCTATGCGAATTTGCCGACGATTCGAATATCGTCTTGAAGCGCGATTTTCCTCCGCCGGATCCGGCGGTGAAGGATCTGTGCGTGCGCCATTGGTCGCAGATCCTCCATGCCTCGGAAGACCAAGCCTACGCCAAGGGGCTGTTTTACATGGCGCTGCATCTGATTCGCATGATCCCCTTCCGCTTGCGCGTCAGTGAAGAACAAGCGTTGTATGCAATGTGCATGGCAACGGAATGGATGAACACGGCATTCGAGCAGCTTTAGCCTTGGCCGAACCTAACCCACGAATGCTTTGTAAGCAGCGGCGAAAGCGTCTTTATTGAAGTAGGCACATTCCGTGTGCCGTCGGCACACCGCGGCACACCGCGGCACATCGCGGCACATCGCGGCACATCGCGGCACACCGCGGCACACCGCGGCACACCGCGGCACATCGCACGCAGAGCAGCGCAGACGGCATACGGAGTATGCCGGCTACTTTGGTTGCGGCTCCGCCGCGCTGTGGAGAAGTTATTTTTCGGCTGAGCTTTAGTCGAATGGTCGCCCTCGAACACCCGAGCTTGCAGTTGGCGCCGTCCGATACGACAGCCGCGGTCGAGTTGCCGCGAATGGTTCTGCACGTGATGAATTCCGCTGGCGGGGGCGCGGCGATGAGCACGCAAGACTTGATCCACTCGCTCGCCGAGCGCGGAATTCAATCGAGCGTGGTATGTCATGCGATGGGGAGTGAATCGGAGCGGGAGCGGCTCCGCGACTGTGTCGCCGGTCGAGTCCTCTTCACGCCGCTGTATTGGATGAACAAGAAAATCCGCGCGGCCCGATGGAAACGCCCCTTGATCGAAATGCGGCAACTCGTGAAGACCGGCTGGCGGATGGCTTCGACGCGGGCGGTCGTGGAAGCGGCCGAGCGTTATCAGGCCGACTTGATCCACAGCAATACGATTGTCACGGGCGAAGGAGGTTGGACCGCAGCTCGGCTGAAATTGCCGCACGTTTGGCACGTTCGCGAATTGGTCGGTCCGGGCGGGATTTGCCGATTCAACCGCGAGGGAAAGGCGCTGGGCGAGCGTTTGGCGCGGCATGCATCGGTCGTCGTGGCGAATTCGCAAGCAACCGGGGCCCGGCTCGCCGAACTACTGCCGCAGGGATTGCTTCGCGTGGTGCCCAACGGGATCGATATCAGCCGGTTCGCGCCGCGGAAAACGGCGTCGCGCGGCGGGCCACGGGTGGTCGCCATGGTGGCCGCGTTGAGTTCCCGTTCGAAAAATCATCTGCTGTTCGTTCGTGCAGCCGCTCAATTGCGCGACGTGGATGATGTCGAGTTTCGCATCTATGGCGATGATCCTTCGACGAGCGATCCAAGCCGCAAAGATGCCTATGCCAACGCAGTGCATCACGCGGTAGGCGGGCTGGGGATCGATCAGCGGTTCCGCTGGCCCGGGCACATCGCCGAACCGGCCGATATCATGCAGGGAATCGATATCCTTGTGCAGCCGTCGGAGCAAGAATCGTTCGGACGCGTGATGGTGGAAGCGATGGCGGCGGGCATCCCGGTTGTCAGCGTTCGCGGCGGCGGCGCGGCGGAGATCGTCGTCCACGAAGAAACGGGATTGTTGGGGCCGCCGAATGACGTAGCGGCAATGGCCGCCGCGCTCCGCCGCTTGCTGGATAATTCGGCACTGTGCGCGCGATTCGGTGCTTCAGGTCGAGCACGGGTCGAGGCGAATTATTCGCTCCGCGCGTGTACCGAGGGAATGCTTGCAGCCTATGCGCAAGCCATGCATAGCCCCGTCGGGCTGCTGACCGCAACTAGGCAAAGCGTGGATCGACCATGAAGTTTTCGGTCTGCATTCCGAATTACAATTACGAGAAATACCTCGGCCGCACGATCCAAAGCGTGCTGGACCAGACCGAGGCGGATTTCGAAGTGCTGGTCTCGGACAACGCCAGCACGGATCATTCGATGGACGTCGTGCATAGCTTCAACGACCCACGAATTCGCTCGCAGATCAACGCCTGCAACGTCGGTTTCGCCGGCAATCTAGACCGCGTCGGCCGAATGGCTGGGGGCGATCGGATGATGCTGCTTTCGTCCGACGATTTGCTGAGGCCCGGCACACTGGCAACGTATCGCGCGTTTTTTGAATCGCTGGGGCCGGCGGGCATGACGGCCGTCGCCAGCGCCGCGGTCGACGTCATCGATTCCGACGATCGGCCGATCGGGCGCATCGGCTTGCCGGCGAATTCGGTATGGAATGAATCGGACCGTGCGCCGGAGCTCGACACGATCGCGGGTGGGCCGGTGTACCGCGTCGCCGGCCGCGAACTGCTCCGTCGCTGCCTTTTGACGATGCAGAATCCGTTTCAATTCGCCGCGACGATTTATCCACGGTCGCTTTACGAGGCGGTGGAAGGCTACGGCGGCGGGCGGCAATTGAATCCCGACAAATGGTTCCACTGGAAGCTGCTGTCGAAAGCCGACATGGCGTTTTTCATCGACCGCTCGCTGTCGGCCTACCGATGGCATTCGTCGAATCAGGCTTCGCTACAAGCCGGCAGCGGAGCACTGAAATATCTTGTCGATGAATATGTATCGACGTTCGAAATCGATGGCCGGCTCCTCCAGGAGATCGGCTTGCAGCGAGCCGAAGTCGAGCGCGCGTTTATCGAATACGATATCGGGCGCCACGGCTTGGCTACCCTCGGCCGCGGTCAGCGCCGACTGGCGCGGCGCATTTACCACTACGGCAAGGCCGTGTATCCACAACACACCGCCAAGAATCGATATGTTCGAGTGCTTAGACTATTGCTCGCCCTCGGGCCGTTCGGGCAGGCGGCTGCCCGGGCCGCCTACCGCTATCGCACACGCGAAAGCCGTGCAAAGGCTGAGAACGCCTGGGAATTGACTGGATCGTACCGTTGATTGCCGACATGGGGTTCAGTTTCGACTGCGGGAGGCGATGCTCCCGATCGGCGCGCCGATTCGCGCAGATCACGGCTTCTCGGCCACGAAACAGGCGGCTCTCTGTCCGGCTTCCCCGTCGGGGCGGAAGGAAACCGCGGACCATGCGGTTCGTTCGGCGGCTAGCCGGCCTTGAAGTCAGCTCTACTGTCCGCTTTCAGGCGATTCCTCCGATCCGGTATGCAGCGGCGAACCTGAAAACGGTAATCGGACCGCGATCACGCACTACCCTCAGCAACTCCGCGACTTAGAATAGTATCATCGGCCTCTCGCGGTACGTGCGGCTGAAGCCGTCGGGGTTAGACGATTTGAACATACTTTGGCGCGGTATTTTCGATAGCAGAGGTTTCCGTTGGCAGTCTCGATGAGTTCGAACCAATTTGCACAGCCGAATCGACAGTGGCTTACGGCGATGGCCGAGCGTGCCAACGCATTGCGCCAAAAACAGGCAAATCGGGTCACCCTCGGTGGGGTTTGGCTGTTCTTGATCGGGCTGACGATTTTTCTCTCCGGCGTGCGGGCGTTCCGTCTTCCTGTGTTTAATTTGCGCCTGCAGCCGTTCCTGTTTCCGCTAGCCGTGGCGATTCCCATCACGGCGCTGCGAATGGCCAGATTTCCGACAAGGGCGCTTGTCGGACTCATGCTCTTTTGGGCTCTTTACGCGATTTCGCTGGTCGGACCGAGCATCCAGCGAGTGTCCCCGTTCGAGGACGCCACCAAGCTCGCCGCGGGAGTCGCCGTGGTGATCACGGTGGCGGTGCTCGTATCGAGCCGCGCGGATTTCGTTCTTGGCTCGACCGGGCTCGCCCTGGCGATTGGATTGCTCGCCTTTCGCGGCCTTGAAGAAGAACAAGAAAACATCATCGAAGTCGCGAACAAGAATTCCTATTCGCTGTATGCCCTGCCGGCCGTGCTGCTGGCGATTTTCATTGCGGTGCGCGTCGATTGGAAGAAGGTTTCTTTCCGAAAGCTTGCCATTCCGGTCGGCCTGGTGTGTTCCTTGGCAGCCGCAATCGCGATCGTCGCCGGAGCCAATCGATCGGGATATGTGGGACTCGCGCTGATCGTTCTGATGATGGGTTTCTATTTGGTGTTCAGCCCCAGGCTTCGGCTCGGAAAGAAATCGCAAGGAGCAGTTCTGCTGATATGCCTGATCGCGGCGGTGGTGGCCGGCCTGGCCTACAAAGGGGCCGAAGTGTTCGAGCACCGCTATGAGC
This sequence comes from Pirellulales bacterium, assembly GCA_036267355.1. NCBI lineage: Bacteria > Pseudomonadati > Planctomycetota > Planctomycetia > Pirellulales > Pirellulales bacterium. Next base: position 82,091 of record DATAWG010000076.1, read on the forward strand.
AGACCGTACAAGGAACGGAATCGGACACGCTACGGATTCATCTGTTTGAAACAGCGTTGATTATCGGCTTGGAGAATCCGATTCGCGGCGTCTCGCCACAAGTCTTGCCGGTAATGTTGGCGCACCGCCTATATCCAGACGTGAATCCCGGGAACGGCGTCGAAACCCACAATGTCTTCGCCCACGTCATCGGCGGATCGGGTTTTATCGCGATGGGTGTTTTACTGTATGTCGCCTGGACATTGTGGTTTTGGAGGTCGCCGAACAAGCGATCCCGCGAAAGCGCCGCGGATTTCTTCGATGCCCGTTGGTTACTGCGGATGATGGTTGTGTTATGGGCGGTCCGCGGCGCGTTCAGCCAAGAAATTCTATACAATCCGGGCTTTTGCATGGGTCTGGGATTGGCGATCGGTTTGTGCATGGTCGAATTGGAAACATTGAAGAAGTCGGCGACATTCGGTCCCGCGATAGGGCGAATACTGCCGGCAAGCGCGGCTCGATCGTAATTGCTTGTGCGGCTTCGCCCTGGTTTATTATCGCGCCGCAATTTGGTGAAAAACCGCATAGCTGTTGCGCCGAACATTGACACCCCGGCGAACTTGCCTTCGGACGCGCGTTCGATCGCGGAATCGTTCGCGGCTCCGGCTTTTTTGTCCGCCGAGGAGCGTCGCCGGTTGAAGGCGATCCGCGTCGGCTTTATCAGCGGCCGGTTCTGCTTTTCCGGCGATGGAATCTGGGCCGATGCCGGCTTGGGACGATTGCTCGATGCGCTTTATCCGTGGTGTGGCCGGCTGACGGCGGCCCTTTGCCAATCCGATCAGCCGCAACCGCTCTTGGATCATCGCCTGCAACTGTCGCCCGACGACGTTCTGCGGTTGCCCGATTTGCCTAGTATCGGCCGCGGCTTCGGCAAGATCGCGTCTTGCCGGCGGGTTATTCGCGCGGTCGAAGAACGATCGGATGTGGTCATCGTTCAGCTTCCGTTTGCGGCGACGCTAGCGCTCGCCGGAGCGCGGCGGCCGCGGGTGTACCAGGTTTGTGCTGACATTTGGGCCTTCGCGAGGCGTTCCTCGCGGTTCGCCGGTTGGAAACGCCCGCCGGCGCTGATCGCGGGGGGGCTCATCGATCGGTTGCAAGCCGGCTTGTTCCGGCGCGGCGACGTGCGCGTCGTGACAAACGGGACAAAGTTGCGAATGCATTATGGCCAACCGCCGGGAAGGGCGGTGATTTCGTCGACGATCCTCGAACCTGAAATCGGCAGCGCGTCGCGATCCCGGCCGGCCGATGCACCGTGGCGGGTGCTGTACGTTGGCTACGTTCGGCACGAAAAGGGAACCGATTTGCTCGTCGATGCGTTCAGCCGGGTGTTGGACGCGATGCCGCATGCAGAGTTGGAAGTGGTGGCGGGGCGCGATGAAGCGGGTCGCGGAATGGCTGCCGGATTCGAGAAGTCTTTGACGGCACTCGAGAAAAAAGGGACCGTGCGATTTTTGGGGCATCGGAATTTTGGCCCCGACTTGTTCCAATGCTTTGCGGATGCCGATGTGCTGGTCGTGCCAAGCCGAACCGAGGGAACGCCGCGCGTGTTGGTTGAAGCGCGGGCATTCGGTTGCCCTGTCATTGGCACATCGGTTGGCGGCATTCCCACGTCGATCACCGACGGTGTCGACGGATTACTGGTGCCACCAGAAGATGCTCCGGCGCTGGCGGAGGCCATACTCCGCTTGGCACGCGATCAGCCCCTTCGAGAGCGGCTGATCGCGGCCGGTTACGAAACCGCCCGCCGGTCGACGGTGGAAGTATTTGCCGCTGGAATTGCCGAAGAAGTGGCTGCGCTCGCGGCCCTTGATGTCTCTCCTCGTCCCTCGCCCCTGGCCCCTCGTCCCTAATCCATGCCCCCGCGATTCATCCTCGGTTTGCACTCCGGTCACAACGCCAGCGCCTGCATCGGCGATGAGTCGGGCTTGATCTATGCCGTTCAAGAGGAACGGCTTCGCGGCGAAAAGAACTATTGGGGCACTCCGACGCGCGCCATGGTCGCTTGCTTGCGGCATGTCGGGGCGGCTACCGCGGATCAGCTTTCAATTGCCCACGGAGGCAACCAAGCGATCTGCAAATACCATAGCCGAGACGACGTGCTGCGAGCGTATCGGCGGCGAAAGTCGGTATGGGGACAATTTCGGCAGCGAATCGCCGTGCCGTTCGTTATCGGGCTACGGCCAAATTGGGGCCAGCAGCGACTAAAGGCCGCCCTCGCAGCCGCGGATTTCGGCAGCGTCCCGCTTTCCTTTCACGACCACCACACGACCCACGCCGCAACTGCGTATTATGGCTTGCGGACCTCGCCCGACGAGAAATACTTGGTGCTCACCTGCGATGGCGACGGCGACCGATTATGCGCGTCGGTGCGCATCATGGGAGGCGGCGACGATCGGTTGGTTGCCGCCACCCATTGGGACAATTCGCTCGGCGCGCTGTATTCGTGGATCACGTTTGGAATGGGTTTCGTCCCGCTGGAACACGAATACAAATTGATGGGGATGGCGCCCTATGCGTCGGACCATGCGGCCGCGGAAATGGCCCAGGTGTTCGCCAAATATCTCCATCTCGATGCGGAGCGGCTGGAATTCCGCCGCAGCACGTTTCGCCGAACCAACGATCTCGCGGAAAGCTTGTTTCGAGAACTGAAAGGGAAACGGTTCGACCATATCTGCGCCGGATTGCAGCGGTTCACGGAAGACCTGCTGTGCCAGTGGACCGCCGCGGCCGTCAAGGCCACCGGCGTGCGGCGCGTTCTGGCGGCCGGCGGTGTGTTCATGAACGTGAAGGCCAACAAGCGGATCGGCGAATTGGATGGTGTCGAATCATTCGAAGCATTTCCTTCGTGCAGCGATGAAACACTCTCCATCGGCGCATATTATCTCGAGGCCGCGAAGCGATTCTCGCCCGACCGGTTGCCGCCGCTAAAGCACTTTTATCTCGGCGACGATCTCGACAAGGTCGACACGGCCGCGGCGGTTCGCAGTTCCGGTTTCCATTTCTCTCAGCCGGCCGACATGGCGGCGACGGCGGCCGAGATTCTCGCCGCCGGACAGCCCATCGCCCGCTGTGCCGGTCCGATGGAATTTGGAGCGCGGGCCCTCGGAAATCGCTCGATCCTCGCCGACCCGCGAAATCAAGATGTCGTGCGCGTAATTAATCAGATGGTCAAGAAGCGCGATTTCTGGATGCCCTTTGCCCCGATGGTCATGGCGGCCAGGCAGGACGAATACCTGAAAAATCCGAAACGGCTGACCAGTCCGTACATGATGATGACGTTCGACACTCGCGACAATTTCCGCGAAATGATTGCCGCGGTGCACAATGCCGATTTGACGTGCCGGGCCCAGATTCTCGAAGCCGACCAGAATCCACCGATGCACGCCATCTTGCAGGCCTTTGCCGAGCGCACCGGCCGCGGCGTGATTCTCAACACGTCCTTCAATCTGCACGGCTGGCCGATTGTCCGCACCGCCGCCGACGCGCTGCACGTGTTCAAGAATTCGGGTCTGGAATACCTGCTCGTCGGCGAATATTTAGTGCGAAAAAAATAGGGTTTTCTAACGAACGAGAATCCTCCGAAGGGTGAGACGGTCAAGCGGCTCGCGAAGCGGTTCTTTATTTGTTGTCAAACGAGCAAAGGCGGTTGAAACACTAAAATGTGCGGGATTTGTGGAGTTGTCGGCGTGGCGCCCCAGGAACCGATCGACGAGGCCGGCTTGCTGCGCATGCGCGACAGCATGACCCACCGCGGCCCCGACGACGCCGGCCATTGGCTGACCGCACACGTCGCTCTCGGATCGAGGCGTTTGGCGATCCTGGATCTTTCCGACCGCGGCCACATGCCCATGAGCACCTCCGACGGCCGGTATCAAATCGTTTACAACGGCGAAGTCTACAACCATCCCGAACTGCGGCGGATGCTGCAATCCCGCGGCCATTCGTTTCGATCGGGTACCGACACTGAGGTGCTTTTAGCACTATTTGCCGAAGAAGGGCCGGCCATGCTCGATCGGCTCAACGGCATGTTCGCGCTGGCCATTTGGGACTCGCTTGATCAAAGCCTCTTTCTCGCCCGCGACCGGTTCGGCATCAAGCCGCTGTATTACGCGGTGGATGAGCAATTGCTCTATTTCGCGTCGGAGCAAAAGGCGCTTTTCGCGGCCGGATTGACCCCGCGCTTCGATCCGACGACTTGGGAAGAATTGCTCGTGTTCCGCTATGTCGCCGGTAGCCGGACGCCCTTGGCCGGCATATCGCGGCTATTGCCGGGGCATTGGATGCGATGGCGCAACGGCGCGGTTGAATCATGCTGCTGGTGGAGTTTGTCCGATCGCGCGAGCGCGGTTCGCGAGAATTTGCCGGCCGACGCCATCCGTTGGTTCGGCCAAACATTCGACGATTCGGTTTCGCTTCGCCGAGTCAGCGATGTGCCGTTGGGCGTGCTCCTCAGCGGCGGGCTGGATTCCAGTAGTGTCGCCGCCTCGCTGTCGGTTCACGGCGGCGCCGGTGTTTCCAGCTTCACCATGCGCTTTGCGGAATCCGACTACGACGAGGGACCGCTGGCGCGGCAGGTGGCCGATCGATGGGGACTCGCGTTCCATGAATGCCGCCTCTCCGCCGAACAATTGTTCAGCCAATTGGAGCACGCTTCATGGCTAAACGACGAGCCACTGGCACACGGCAACGACGTTCATTTGTGGGCCGTTAGTAAATTCGCGAAGCAGCACGTCACGGTCCTTTTGTCCGGCGAGGGATCGGACGAGTTGTTGGGGGGCTACGTTCGGTATCAGCCGTTGTTGCACCCTTGGTTGATCGCTGGTGCCCGGAGGGCGCTGCCGCGGATCGCGCGGGTGGTGCCGCTGCGTGGCCGCCTCGAGAAACTCAACCGGTTTATCGCGTTGGGGCCGCTGGACAACTTTGTTCTGTTCAATAGCTGCGACGTATTGCCGGCGGATTTACGCACGATCGGCTTCGAACCTACCGGCCGCTTCGAATATCGGGAAAACGTTTTGGATGCCGCTAAGCGGCTCTATCCCCGCGAGCCGTTTCGGCAGGCGATGTACAGCGATCAACATACGTTTTTATGCTCGCTGCTGGATCGAAACGATCGAATGACGATGGGCGCCTCGATCGAATGCCGCGTTCCTTTCCTGGATTATCGGTTGCTTGAGACGGCAGCCGCGCTGCCGACGCACACGCTGCTCTCCCGCTGGAAATCGAAACACTTATTGCGTGCATCGGTCGGATCGCGACTCCCTCCGGCAGTTCTTCAAGCACGGAAATGGGGCTTCGGCGTGCCGTGGCGCAGTTACATGCGAGATAAGTCCGAATTCCGCGAGTTGCTCGATCAGTTGACTCGGTTGGAGCCGATCGCGTCCGGTCCGTTCGATCTGCGGAAACTGCGCGCCCTGATCGACGAGTTTTTTTCCGGCAACGACCGTGGCCTGTTGTTGCTGCGTCAATTGGCCATGGTGGCAATTTGGCATCGGGCACATTTCGGGCGACCTAGCATGACGTTCGGCGGCGCGCCGGTGCCCAGTTCGGCCCTGCGATGAACCAGCGGCCGCTTCACCTTTATCATCGACTCGGAAGCCGGTGCCCAACGGCGAGGATGAGCCGAAGAAGTCACACGCATTGCTAGCGCCGTGACCGAAGCGAAATGAGCATACTTGACGACATTTATCAGGCTTCGCCGGTCTTCCTCCAATCGGCGATGGTTACGGCCTATGGAGCCGCTTGGTATGCCAGACGCTTCGGCCGTCACTATCGCCGCAAGGTGCGCGAATTGTCGTCCGCCGAGCGATTCACCAAAGAACGATTTGCCGCATGCCAACTCGCCGCACTAAACCGCATCGTCGGCTTCGCGGCGCAGGCTCGCTATTATCAGTCCGCGTTTGCCAGCGCCGGAATCGCTGGACCGCTCAATTCGCTTGACGAATTGCGCCGCTTGCCGACGCTCAGCAAGCAAACGTTGAGGGAACGGCCGCGTGATCTGCTGACCGGCGCTCCGCCCTGGGGCACGAAAATCCTCCGTTCGAGCGGAACTACCGGCACCCCGACCGACATTTACTACACGCGGCGATTTCACCAAGAAGGTTTGGCCTACTTTCAATCTCGGCTGCGAAGTTGGGCGGGCATCGGACACCGCGATCGGCGCGCCATGTTCGGCGTCCGAAAGGTTTGCAACTTCGCTCAAGTCGCTCCGCCATTTTGGCGGCCAAGCCCAGTCGAGAATCTGGTCTATTACTCGATCTACCACCTTAGTCCAGCCAATTTGCCCCATTACGCCGAGCACCTCGCCCGGTGGCAGCCGCGATTGATCATGGGTTATCCGTCGGCGCTTAATTTGATCGCTCGTGATCTGCTGGAAAGCGGTCGCCGTCTGTCGATTCCGGTCGCGATCACGACATCCGAAACCGTGACGCCTGAAATTCGCGCGTCGATCGAAGCCGGGTTCCAGTGCAGGCTGTTTGACCAGTATGGAGCTGTTGAGGGAACTCATTTCGTCTCGCAGTGTGAACATGGCCGATATCACGTGTCGCCCGAACGCGGAATTATTGAGATTCTTGATGGGGACTCCCCGGCCCCGCCAGGTCGCGAGGGAAGAGTTGTGGTGACCGGACTCGAGAACACGCTTCAGCCCTTGTTGCGGTACGAGATAGGCGACGTCGCGCACTGGGCGGAGGAACAGAACTGCCCCTGCGGGCGGCAAATGCCGATTCTCGGCGGTATTCAAGGGCGCTACGAGGATTACTGCTTGCTTCCCGATGGCCGACGGATGGTGCGGTTCGATACAGTATTTAAGGGTGTTACGGCGATCATCGAGGCCCAGGTCGTGCAAGAGGAAGCCGATCTATTCACGATCAATGTCGTACCGACACAAGACTTCTCGCCGCCGGATCGGCAGAAGCTGCTCGATAATTTTCGCCGGCATGCTGGAAACGTGCGTGTACAAATTGCAACCGTCGATCGCATTGCTCGCACCGCGAACGGAAAGTTTCGCGCCGTCATCAATCGCGTGGTCGGCACCGACTCGCGAGACCTATGACGACGCCGCGGCTGTGCATCCTTACGCAATATTTTCCGCCCGAAATGGGTGCCCCGCAGGCGCGACTCTCCGAACTCGGCGAGCGATTGATCGACTTTGGTTGGCACGTCGAAACGCTCACGGCCCTGCCGAACTATCCCACCGGACACGTATTCGACGGCTACGACCAGCGGCGCGTGGCGGTCGAGCAGATCGGGCGGATCCGCGCGGTGCGAGTTCCGCTCTACACGGCCAAAACCGGATTCGCGAAACGATTGCGGTCGTATTTTTCGTTCGCGGCTTCGGCTTGCCGCTATGGTCCGCGCTGCTGCGCTCGGCCCGATCTCTTGTGGGTCGAATCGCCGCCGCTGTTTATCGGCTATGCGGCGCGCTATCTCCGTTGGCGATGGAAGTGCCCGTTCGTGTTCAATGTCAGCGATCTCTGGCCCGAATCGGCAATCCGCATGGGCATCGTTAAGCCGGGGATCGCCACGCGCATGGCCGAACGGCTCGAACGGAAGATTTACCGCAAGGCCGCGGGCGTGACGGGGCAATCTTCCGAAATCATCGAGGCCGTGCGGCAGCGGGCACCCGGAGTGAAAGCGGAGGTGATCACCAACGGCGTCGATCCAAACCGCTTCGGGCCAGCATTGGCGGATGCGGAATCCCGGGCAATGCTGGGTTCGGAGCCCGGTCCGATTTTCATTTTCGCCGGCTTGCTAGGGCTAGCGCAAGGATTGGATCAGATACTCGATCTGGCCGCATCGCTGCCGGCGGAAGTGCCGGGGCGGTTTGTGCTCGTCGGCGAAGGGCCGGCGCGAGAACATTTGCTCCAGCGGCTCGAGCGGGAGCGAATTGGCCGCGTGAAGATTCTTCCGCCGCAGCCGCGCGCGCGGATACCCGCGCTATTGGCATCCGCCGACGCCGCGATCATCAGTTTGGGAATGGTGATTCCCGGCGCGGTGCCGAGCAAGATTTATGAGGCGATGGCATCGCAGTTGCCGATCCTGTTGATCGCGTCCGGCGAAGCCGCTCAGCGCGTGGAGGAAGCCGACTGCGGAATCGCAGTTGCGCCGGGCGACGCTGCTGGAATCGCTGCGGCCTTCGCTCGATTGGCAGCCGATTCCGAGTTGCGATCACAACTCGGCGACGCCGGCCGACGCGCGGCGGAAACCACTTACAACCGTGATCAAATCGCCGAACGATTGAACCGTTTCCTGTTGCAAATGATCCCCCGGTCCGCTGCCGCGGCAAGGAAAGCATCCTAATGCGATCGATTGCTTGCGTGGTCGGGGCCCGGCCGAATTTCGTCAAGATGGGGCCGATTCTTTCTGGTCTCCACTCCGCCGATCCCCAGTTGAGCACGCTGCTGGTTCACACCGGCCAGCACTACGATGAGGCGATGAGCGATCTGTTCTTCCGGCAGCTTGGCCTGCCGGCGCCCGACGTGCATTTGGAAGCCGGATCGGGCAGACACGGCGAGCAGACCGCGACCGTGCTGTCCCGCTACGAAGCGTGGGTCTTGCAGGCCGATCCTCGGCCGGCGGCGACGCTCGTTGTCGGCGATGTCAATTCGACGCTCGCTTGCGCGCTGGCGAGCGTAAAGCTCGGCGTGCCGGCGATTCATGTCGAAGCCGGCTTGCGAAGCTTTGATCGCACGATGCCGGAAGAAATCAATCGCGTGCTGACCGATGCCATTGCCGAACTGTTGCTGGTGAGCGAATCGGATGGCATCGAAAACCTGAAGCGAGAAGGCCGGCCCGAATCCGCAATTCGCTTGGTGGGAAATGTAATGATCGATGTGCTCATGGCGCAGCTACCGGCGGCGCAGGCATTGCACGAGCCCGAGCGAATGGGGCTAGTGCCGGGCGAGTTTGCGGTTTGGACGATGCACCGCCCTTCGAACGTCGACGACCCAGCCCAACTCGCGGCCCTCGCGGAAAGCATGGCCCGAATCGCCAATCGATTGCCGGTCGCGTTTCCGGTGCACCCGCGGACGCGGGCCCGGTTGGAATCGGCTGGCCTGTGGCAAACGCTCGACGAATCGCCGGGCGTTCGGCTCACGCCGCCACTTGGTTATCTGGAATTTCTCGGTCTCTCGTCTGCCGCGAAACTGATCGTCACCGATTCGGGCGGGCTACAGGAGGAATCGGCCGTATTGGAGATTCCCTGTCTGACGTTGCGGCGCAACACCGAACGCCCGGTGACAGTTTCAAGCGGTACCAGCACGCTGGTCGGCACCGACATCGCGCTCGTCGAACGCCTCGTCGACGACATCCTCGCGGGCCACTACAAGCATGGCAAAGCCCCATCCCTCTGGGACGGCCGCGCCGGCGAACGCATCGGGGCTGAAGTCGTTCGCTTCTTGAATTCGCAACCAGCGGCGTCCAAAACGTAATTTGCGACGCGATCGCAAGATGGAGAGACTTGTTTGATGATGAATGTGCCTTTCTTCCGGCCTTCGATCGGCGAAGCGGAAATTGCCGAGGTCGTGAAATGCCTCCGCTCGGGATGGCTCACGACCGGGCCGATTACACGGCGGTTCGAAACCGAAATGGCCGCCGCCGTTGGGGCGCATCTCGCTGTGGCCGTGAATTCGTGCACGGCCGCAATGCATCTGGCGGTCGAAGCGATGGGCCTGAAGCCGGGCCAAGCGGTGCTGGTTCCCACGATGACCTTCGCCACCACGGCGGAAATCGTCCGCTATTGCGGCGCCACGCCGATTCTTGTCGATTGCGATCCCACGACCTGCAACATGGATCTCGCCGATGCCGCGCGCAAGCTCGCCGACCTGGCGGCCGGCAAGCTGCCCGCCAAGATCGAGCCGGGATTGCGGGCGGTGGGGATGATTCCGGTTCACGTCGGCGGATTGATGATGGACGTGGCGGCGGTGCAGGCGTTTGCCCGGGATCATGGCCTGTGGTTGGTCGAGGACGCAGCGCACGCCTTTCCCGCAGCATGGCGGCCGGCTGAAAATTGGCCCTGGCAACGGTGCGGCCAGCAAACGGCCGCCATCACCTGCTTCTCATTTTATGCCAACAAAACAATTACCACCGGCGAAGGGGGTATGGCCGTGACCGGCGATCCCGCGCTTGCCGATCGCATGCGGCTCATGTCGCTGCATGGCTTGTCGCACGACGCTTGGAATCGCTACTCAGGCGGCACGAGTTGGGACTATCGGATCATCGAAGCGGGATATAAATACAATCTGACCGATATTGCCGCCGCGATTGGCGTGCACCAGCTCGCGCGGGCCGAAGCGATGCGCGTTGAACGCGAGACACTGGCCCTGCGCTATCGGTCCGAACTGGCGGAGATCGGCGAATTGGATTTGCCACCCGTAGTTCCCAGCCGGCTTCACGCATGGCACCTGTTTCCGATCCGCCTGAAGCTCGACCGTTTGGCCATCGATCGGAATGCGCTTATCGCGGCGCTGCGAACTGCCGGGGTCGGTTGTTCGGTCCATTGGCGTCCGTTGCATTTACATCCGTATTATGTTGAACGGTTCGGATGGCGTCCGGAAGCGTTTCCCGTGGCGACGCCGCTGTGGGAACGCCTGATCACGTTGCCACTTTTCCCCGGCATGCGCGACGACGAACAGCAACATGTCATTCAAGTCGTCCGCGATCTATGCCGGTCAAACCGCATCGGCTCGACGTGAATCGTTTCCGGATATTGACGCGCGAAACCGCAAGCGAGCCACGCCACGCCGATTGATAGCGAGCCGCGCTTGCGGTTTCGCGCATCGCCTCACTCGTCCCTCGTCCCTCGTCCCCCCTCGCGCCCCGTTCCGAGCCCCTTTTGAAACGCCTCTTCGACATCTGCGCCGCCGCTCTTGGCCTGCTGATTTTGTCGCCCGTCTTGTTCGCGCTCGCAGTGGCGGTGAAGATAAATTCACGCGGACCGGTGTTCTTTCGGCAAGAGCGCATAGGACGCGGGTTTCGCCCGTTTCGGATATTCAAATTCCGCACGATGGTGGTCGATGCCCCGCAGCGAGGTGGCCAAATCACCTCGGGGCACGACGATCCGCGAATCACACGCATTGGCCGGTTCTTGCGCCGCTGGAAGCTCGATGAGTTGCCGCAGCTCATCAACGTCGTCGCCGGCGAGATGAGCCTTGTCGGCCCGCGGCCCGAAGTGCAGCGGTACGTCGAAATGTTTCGTTCCGATTACGCCGAAATTCTCCGCATTCGCCCCGGGATCACCGATTTGGCGTCGATCAAATTTCGCGACGAGGCAAGCCTTTTTTCGGGCGGCAAAGATCCGGAGCAAATCTACGTGCAACAGATACTGCCCGAGAAGCTGTCGCTTGCCCATGAATATGTTGCCCGATCGTCGTTCGGATTCGATCTGCGAATTCTGTTTCAAACTGCCCTGCGCATGGCCCGCGGATAGAGAGCGGCAAGGCGCTAGCCGCCGGTTGAAGAATGATCGCGACCCGACCGACCAATCCGATGCAAGGGCACGACGAAAAGCACCGGCGGCTAGCGCCCTGCCGCTCACGTTCGGTGGCGGCGAGGGATCGCGAATGACCATTGATAATGAGAAGGCGGCCGCCCGCTGGCGGCGCGCAATGAGCCGGCGATGGGTGCGCTTCGGGCTGGCGGCGGCGGCGATGTTCGCCATTCTCGCCATCTTTCACGCGCAGATCGCGCGGGGCGTGGCGGGATTTTTGATCGTCGAGCGGCCGGTCGGACAGGCCGACTATTTGGCGGTGTTGCCCGGTGTGGTCGGTCAATCGGGAGTCGTCGACGATGCAGCGCGGCGGTATTCGAGGGGAGAAGTTCACGGCATCCTGCTATTCGAGCCGCCGGTTTCGCGAGCCGTGCGTTGTGGCGCATGGCCCGATAAAGTCGACACGTTTCGCGCCGAGCTTGAGCGGCGTGGAGTGCCGTCGGCCGCCGTGATTCTGCTGCCGGGACCATGCCGCACGACACGAGATGCTGCCGGGGCGATCCGGCTTTGGCTCGAAGATCGTCCGAAAACTCGCATGCTTGTGCTGGGCCGGCTGTTGCGCGGCCGATGCGATCGGCAAGTTTTTAATTCCGTGCTCGACGCACAACAATCGGAGGGCGTGGAATTCGCCGCAATTCATACCGGAGTCGATCAGGGCAACTGGTGGAAGAGCCGCGAGGGGATTCTCCTGATCTTTCAGAACTATGCGGCATTGGCGTTCAACGGATGGAACGGCCCCTCGCAGCCTTGCCGGCCCGCATGGACGCTGGAAGAGTTTGAAAACAGCCTGCCGACGTTATCGCACCAATGACGGGCCACGCCATCGCATCCCGGCCCCGACTCCAATGGATAGCCGCCTGTTGGCGGCGGCGATGGCTGCGTCGGACGCTTGTTCTCGCAGCGGCCCTCGTAGCGTTATACTTCACAGCCGGATGGTGGCTTTCGGCGGCCGGCCGATGGCTCGACGTTGGGCAGCGCCCGCAGCCAAGCGACTATTGCCTGGTGTTGTCGGGCGACGAAGAGTCGCGTCCGTTTGCGGCGGCGGCCCTGTACCAAAAAGGCTTCGTCGGTAAGCAACTTTGGCTTACCCATCCGGCAATGCCCGATTCGGTCGGCGAGGAGCGGAACCACCCCAATCGCCGCGCGAGGCGCATTCTCAGCGTGCTCGGAGTGCCTGCCGATCGGATCGTCGAGCTGCCCGGCGATTGCACGAGCACGTTCGATGAAGCAGCGGTGTTGGCCCGCGCGATGACTGCCCATCCGAACGCAACGGTAAACGTCGTCACCTCGAACTACCACACCCGCCGCGCTCGATGGATCATTCGCCGCGAACTCGGCTCGAGCGCCGATCGCATCCGATACATCTCCGTGCCGACTGACTATTACGACGCCGAATGTTGGTGGAAGGTCGAAGAGGGTTTTACGACGTACTCGAAGGAATTTTCGAAAAACGTGTTTTATTGGTTCAGGTACGGTTGGGGCGCCGCAGGGCTCGCCATTGCCGCACTAGCAGTAATCGCCTGGCGCCTCACCTCTCGCGTCAGATCTCGCATCCGATCGCGCAGCCCCACCGCTCCGCGCGTCCCGAACCCCTCACCCTAACCCCTCCCCCTAGCATGCCCACTGCTTTCGAATTGAAACAAGCGATCGCAAACAAAACGGCCTCGGTCGGTGTGATCGGTCTCGGCTATGTCGGCTTGCCGCTGATTCAAGCGTTCATCAAAGCCGGCTTTCGCACGATGGGTTTCGACATCGACCAGTCGAAGGTCAAGCGCTTGTTGGCCGGTGAAAGCTACATCGGCCACATCCCGTCGAGCTGGATCGGCGAGTGGATTGAAACCCGCCGTTTCGCGCCGACATGCGATATGCGCCGGCTCGCCGAGGCCGACGCCGTGCTGATCTGCGTTCCCACGCCCCTCTCCGATAGCCGCGATCCCGACCTGAGCTATATCGAAGCGACGGCCCGGCAAATCGCCGCCGTGTTGCGGCCGGGGCAACTCATCGTGCTCGAAAGCACGACCTATCCTGGCACCACCCGCGATGTCGTTCTACCAATTCTCACGGCCGGCGGAATGAAGATCGGCGAAGATTTCTTCCTGGCATATAGTCCCGAGCGCGAAGATCCGGGCAATCCGAACTACACGGCAAGCGGCATTCCCAAAGTCGTCGGCGGCATCGAGCGGCACAGCGCCGAACTGGCCGAGGCGCTCTATAGCCAGGCAGTGGTGCGAATCGTGCCGGTGGCGAATTGCGAAGTGGCCGAGGCGTGTAAGATTCTGGAAAACACCTACCGCTCGGTCAATATCGCGATGGTCAACGAGTTGAAGGTGCTATTCGATCGGATCGGGATCGACGTGTGGGACGTGATCGACGCGGCAAAGACGAAGCCGTTCGGTTTCCAAGCGTTTTATCCCGGCCCCGGCCTCGGCGGCCATTGCATTCCGATCGATCCGTTTTATCTCAGTTGGGTGGCCCGCAAGCACGGGCTGATCACGCGGTTCATCGAGCTAGCCGGCGAGATCAACACGAGCATGCCGCAATACGTCATCCAGCGATTGAGCGAAGCCCTAAACGACGCCAGTAAGCCGCTACGGGGGAGCAAGATTTGCATCCTGGGTATCGCTTATAAGAAAGATATCGACGATCCCCGTGAAAGCCCGTCGTTCGAACTGCTGGAAATGCTGCTGGCTCGCGGAGCGGAAGTGACCTACAACGACCCGCACGTGCCCAGGTTGCCTCGCATGCGGCATCATCCCGGTTTGCAAATGGCGAGCCGCGAACTCGACGTGGCGTATCTGGCTGCCCAGGATTGCGTGCTCATCGCCACCGACCATTCGGCCTACGACTACGACTTCATCGTCCGCCACTCACGCTTGGTGATCGACACCCGCAACGCCACCCGCGCCGTCCGCGAAGGCCGCGAAAAAATTCGCAAAGCATGACAACCTAGCAGGCATGCCCCGCATGCCGTCCGCTCGCGGCTGATGCATCTAATTCGTGTGCTTATCGCCTCCAGAAGCGCTCGAAGGAAATCTCACGTTTCTATCGCTCCATGCTGGGGCAACGATGGTCCGATTAGAGGCAAAACAAACGGGAGGGTCCGATTCGTGACAACGGACTGCAGCAAGAGGTTTGGCAAGCGATTGGGGCCGGAATCGGCATTCCGCCCCAAGGGGACCAGCGACGCGCGGCGGCGAGAAACCAGTCGCTAGGGGCAGCCGAACCACCCCCCCTTTCCACCCCCCGAACCCATCCCGTTTTCACGGGTCAGTTTTTACGAGTCCCGTTTTCACGAGAAAATTCGCGGGCAAAAGTGTCTCGTGAAAGAAGCGCTGGCCGACGAAATTGTTTCCACGAATTTTGTGCGGCGGTGCGAGAGATGCGGTCGATTGCCGATCAGCCGCGCGCCTTATTTTGACGACGACGCCTGGCGCGAGATCGGCCCCAACAGCCCGAAGGTTTCCTTGGTGGCTTACGGAGCCTGGGATCGCTTCGATGGCTTTCGCCTCTCATGGCCGCTCGTTCGTGCTCCCGAGGCGGACCGGGCAAAATGTTGCAATGCCGACGCCGAATCGATCGCGACGATACGAAAGATCGTGTCGATCAAGGATATAGGGCGATTGGTCTCGCGGATCCGAAGCCGTCCGCCGGCTTCAAGAGCCTCGATTCCGAGCAGCACCATCAACAAGCCGGGCACCGCTCGAAGTAGCCGCGCCGGCGTGTGTCTCAGCCACGAGCCTTCGCATCGTCGCCGATCGCCGGGCTGGCGACGCTCTTCTCGCAGCCTTGCGGATCGCAAATCCAGCGGCGCCTCTTGCCGCGCCGCACTTCGCCCCGGGGTTCATAGGTATTCCCTCGACTGACATATTTGCTTGCATTTCTAGAATGAAAGTGGAGGGAGACAACGCGAGAGATTGCGAGGTTTCTTTCTGTGGTTAGCGCGGTGCCACGCTAGCGAAAACACCGCGCAATTTTTCGATGAGGGAGGGTGGATCATGGCTACGGTTCAAGTTCATGAAAGCTCGAGTCAAGTGACTCGGCGCGGGCCGGAAGAGAGGACGGTGGCGGAAGTCGCGATGGCCGGGTCGCTCGTGGAAAGCGCCGGCGGAATCGGCGCCATCGTGTTGGCAATCGTCGCCCTGACGGGCGTGTTGCCGATGTATCTCACGGCGATTGCGGCGATCGCACTGGGAGTGGCCTTGGTGTTCGAGGGGTTGGCCAACGTCGCCCGCTATTCGCAACTCTTCACGGAAGAGGGCGCGATGGCCACGGCCCGGACGACTCGCGTTGAGACGGGCAGCGGCGTGACCCTCGAATTGTTCTGCGGGGCCGGTGGAATCGTGTTGGGCATTTTGGCGTTGCTCCACATCGCCGCGATGATCTTGTTGCCGGTTGCCGCGATCGTGTTCGGAGTCGGCCTCATCTTCAGCAGCGGAACGCGCGCCACTCTGGCCCGGCATTTGGTGGAAGGATTCCATGGCCACGAGTTTTCGACGCTCGTTGCCCGCGAGGCGATGCAGGCCGTGATGGTCACCGAGGTTTGCATCGGCATCGGCGGCGCGGTGCTGGGCATCCTGGCACTGATCGGGAATGCACCGCTGATTCTGACCGAAGTGGCAATGCTCGCGTTCGGTTGCGCTGTAGTGCTGGGCGGCCTGGCCCTGAGCGGCAGGATGTTCACCGTTTTGCACCACTAAACCGGACGCGGCAAGTCTGGCCAACGAAAACCCCGGGGGCCCAAAAAGCCCCAGCGGGGTTTTCTCTGCGTCTCCGCCACGGCCTCGCGAACAGGGTGGGGCAACTCCACGTCGGGATTGGCGTCGAACAATTGCTCGAAATTCGCCTGCTCTTTCACACTCAAATTCTTCCATCGCCGACGATACAGCCACATCCGCGAACGAAACTCCTACTTCGCTGTCCCCTTCAATGCTGGCTTGTGACGCCGTGTTTTTTCTCTGGCGATCGACGATCGCCAAGTGCCTGGCCACGTGAAACCGGTTCACGACCAATTGGCTCGGCCAGCCACTCCGCACAAACCTGCGGATACCCAGCGCTGACGTCGGTGCGATGCCAGCGGGCCGCGGCACGCTGCTCGGGCGAGAGCATCGCCAGACAGGCCTCGGTCGCCGCGGTCGCGCCTCTTCGCGACGGCCGGATTCGCTGGCCCTCTTCGTCGAATAGGCCAATCCGTTTTTTCGTGCCAGGAAGCGTGTAGCACCGGCAATCGGTTTGCTTCCAATACCAAGCGGCGCCGTCTGGCCGTCGACGTTGTTTGTAAGGTCGTCCCATACGAAGTCCGTGGTTGGGATGCGGATTAAATAACCTCCCAAGTTTTCGGGCAATTGCACCGAAAAACCGGCCGGAAACGCTGTAGCACGCGTTTCAGGTGGAAGAAGGGAGCCTATCTAATCCCCGATCCTTGGTGAAAACTTGACGCAACAAACATGCGAATTCATATTGGACGGCCATAACTCACGCGGACCGCAGTCCTATCCCCGCTCACCGCCAATTCCCCTCTCGAAAGAGGCCCTTCCAATGACTTCGCTGAAGCCGATCCCATCACGTTTACTGGGCCATTTACTACACTCAGTAACTACACTGGCCGTTTTCACGATTGCGGGCGCGGTGTCAATTAAAGCGTCGTTTGCCGACGATAAGCCGGTAAGTGCAGATCGACCAAACATCGTGTTTATCCTGGCCGACGACCATGCCTACCAGGCCGTCAGCGCCTATGGCCACGGCTTCAATCAAACGCCGAATATCGATCGCATCGCTCACGATGGAATGCGGTTCGATCGCTGCTTGGTGACCAACTCGCTGTGCGGGCCGAGCCGCGCTTCCGTGCTCACCGGGAAATACAGCCACGCCAACGGCTTTTACAACAACACGAATTGCCGCTTCGATGGCTCGCAGGTCACGATGCCCAAGCTGTTGCATCAGGCCGGCTATCAGACGGCGATCGTCGGCAAATGGCATCTCGAAAGCGATCCGACCGGCTTCGACTACTGGAACATCCTGCCCGGCCAAGGCCAATACTACAATCCGCCGATGATCACGGGCGGCCTGAACACCGCCGGCCATCGCACGCGCCATACCGGCTACGTGACCGAGATCATCACCGACGACACGCTCGATTGGCTCGCCCATCGCCGCGATCCGTCGAAACCGTTTCTGCTGATGTGCCACCACAAAGCGCCGCACCGGGAATGGGAGCCGGCGCTGGAAAACCTATCGCTCTACGACGGCGTTAAATTCGCCGAGCCGAAAACGCTGTTCGACGATTATTCCGGCCGCGGCAAGGCCGAGCACGTGCAAGACATGATGATCCGCAGCACGATGAACGACCACGATCTGAAGCTCAAAACGCCTCCGGATCTGAATCCCGAGCAGCGCAAGGTGTGGAACGCGTATTACGAACCGCGCAACGAAGCGTTCCGCAAGCTCGATCTCAAAGGGGCCGATCTCGTGCGCTGGAAATATCAGCGCTACATGCACGACTACCTGGCCACGATCGCGTCGATCGACCAAAGCGTCGGCCGGGTGCTCGACTATCTGAAGCAATCGGGCCTCGACCGCAACACGATCGTCGTGTACTCGTCCGACCAGGGTTTTTTCCTCGGCGAACACGGCTGGTTCGACAAGCGCTGGATTTTCGAGCAATCGCTGCGGGCCCCGTTCGTCGCGCGTTGGCCGGGCGTGACGAAGCCGGGCAGCGTGAATACCGACATCGTGTCGAATCTCGATTTCGCCGAAACGTTTTTGGACGCGGCGGGCGTGAAAATCCCCGCTGATATGCAAGGCCGCAGCCTCGTGCCGGTGCTCAAAGGCCAAACGCCCGCCGATTGGCGCACGGCGTTTTATTATCACTACTACGAGCATCCCGGCCCGCACAACGTCGCCCGGCAATACGGCGTGATCACCGATCGCTACAAGCTGGTCTATTTCTACGAACCGGAGTTCAACTATTGGGAACTTTTTGATCTCAAGAGCGATCCCTTGGAACTCAAAAGTCTGTACGACAATCCGGCGTATGCAAAAGTGCAAAAATCCCTGCACCAGCAACTCGCGGATCTGCGCGCCACCCTAAAAGTCCCCGCCGAAGACCCGCCGGAATCGATCATTGTCCCCGCGAAACCGAAGCAGCCTGCGAAAACAAAGCACGCCGCGAACAACCCGCCACCGAGCCTGCAGCGCCAGCAAGGAAGCGGCTGATGATCGCATGGCGCCGCACGTTACGCGGCAGGAACGCCTCGCCTTCGAGCGGCTTCCAACCCGTGGCGCAAGCCAACTGCAAACTGCGCAATCGCCGAGAATCTCGCGCTTCTGGTTTATCGACAAAAGAGCAGTACGATGCCCCTTCTTCCTCCCTGAGTGCCCGAGCATCAAGCATCCGCGGCGGCCAGTCGCAAGCGGACGATCATTTCGTGGCCATCGCGAATGATGTGCAAATCGACGTCGTCGCCGGGGCGATGGCTTTCGATGGCGTCCAAAAAGTCGTCGGCATTGGTGGTTTTTTGATTGTCGACGCCGATGATCATGTCGGCCGTGCTGCGGTCGACCGTCGTGGTTTCATAGGTAAATGGTCCCTGGCGCTTGCGTTGCTTGACGAGTTTGAATCCGCGCAGGCCGGCTTGTTCGGCCGGGCCGCCGGGTGTCATCGTGGCGATATACAAGCCGCGGCCCGTTTCCGGTTGATAGACTCGCGTGATCCCGGTTTCGGGGCGAATCACTTTATGCAGCGGGCTTTCGATCAATTGCGTGGCGATGCGGCTGATCATGCTCACTGGGATTGCGAAACCGATGCCGGTGTTCTGCCCGGTTCGACTGGCGATGGCGGTGTTCATGCCGATGAGCCGGCCATGCGTATCCAAGAGCGGTCCGCCGGAATTGCCCGGGTTGATCGCGGCATCGGTTTGGATCACGGATTTGATGCTGCGGTTGTTTCGGGCCGGCAGTGTGCGATTGAGGCTGGAGATGATGCCGGTGGTCAGCGTTCGCTCGAGGCCGAACGGATTGCCGATGGCAAATACGCGCTGGCCGACGCGCAAATGCGTCGAATCGCCGAACCGCACGGGGTATAGCGATTCGGGCGGGGCGTCGATGTGCAGCACGGCCACGTCGCTGGAAATATCGCGGCCGACGACGTGGGCTTCGTGTGGCGAGCCGTCGAACAGCGTGACTTCGATTTCCGTCGCCCCTTCGATGACGTGATAGTTCGTCAAAATATTGCCGCGCTTATCGAGCACCGAGCCGGAGCCGGCCCCTTCCTGCGAATTGTCGAACATCAAAAAATTCGCCGTGCCCGGAATCTTGGTGACGATATTGACCACGCTACGATTGACGCTTTCGTAAACGGCGACGTTCACGCGCTCGTCGGGCGTAAGTTCGTCGTCGCCCGCCGCGCGGCCGCGAACGGCGATCGGCAGCGGAGCGCCGATCGGCGGGGCCGCTTGAACTGGAGCCGGGTTCAACGGCGCCGGCCCGCTTGGCGCGTCTTGCCCGGCCGGCGGTGCCGCGGACTGCAAGGGAGAATATGAGGGAGCATTTTGCGGCAAATCGGGCACCGGCGTCGCCGGCACCTGCCGATAGTTCGGCGCAAATTGCGGACCGGGCAGCGGCGGCTCGGCCGCGGCGAGCTGCATTGGCGAACGCGGTTGGTTGAAAAGTGCCACCGAAAGGGCCACTCCCACCAGGGCGCTGATCAGGCACAAAACGACGTTCTTTCGCATGACTTCGTCCTAGATGAAACGATTAACGGGCAAAATCCCTAAACCCATCGTATACCGTCTGCCCTTCGCATTCATAAAAATATCGAATCGGGCAGAAACAAGCGAGTCCAGTCGGGGGCTGCTCGAGTGCAAGTCGCACTTTGCTTAAGGCGGCCAGTGGGGTCGGGGTAGGGGCGAGGGGCGAGGGACGAGTGAAGTCAGGCCGGACGCACGCGCGCCCCTCGCCCCCCGTCCCTCGTCCCTCGTCCCTCGCCCCTCACAAGAGCCCCATCGGCAACCAACGCGGCCGGCGCGTGCGGTCCGGCC
This sequence comes from Pirellulales bacterium, assembly GCA_036267355.1. Taxonomy (NCBI): domain Bacteria; kingdom Pseudomonadati; phylum Planctomycetota; class Planctomycetia; order Pirellulales; species Pirellulales bacterium. The sequence goes on from DATAWG010000076.1 coordinate 102,650, forward strand.
TATGGCGAGGGGGAAACGCAGGCGGTATGATGGCACTGAATTCGGTCGCGCGAGCCACAGCGGGGGTTAAGCGGCTTGCGGCCAATTTTTAAGGAGCTCTCTATGTCGGGCATGTTGCGGCGACTGGGCGGTGCATGGCTGGGCGCGGGCATGTTGGTCGCGGCCGTCATGGCGGCGGCAGCAGGGGGCGGGTTTGTTTCCAATTGGTTGTCGCATGGTTCCGATGGACCGCCCATGGCAAATCCGTTCGAAGCCGGCTTCTTGAAAGCGGTCGGCGTCGGCGCCACCGCCACGCACGGCAACGACTCGGTGATCATGTGCACCGGCGAAGTCGATATCGGCATCGAGGCCGTGTATGTCCTGGATGTCGTCACCGGGGAGTTGAAGGGGGGCGTGCTGAACATCCGCACCGGCCGATTCATGACAGCCTATAGCTACAGCAACGTGGCCAAAGACCTGCAGGCCGACTCGGTGAAAAACCCAAAATATCTCATGGTCACCGGCGAAGCCCAGTCGACGCAGGGCTTCGGCGGCACCAATGGCCGCATCGGTCGAGCGGTGGTTTATATCGCGGAGACGAATTCCGGTTGGGTCGCCTGCTACGCGGTGCCCTGGACCCCGAACCGCGCGACCGCTTCCAATCCAGCAAGCACGTCGTTGGTCTTGTCAGACCGCTTCCAATTCCGGCAAGGAGCCATCGTTCGGCCACAGTGATTTTGATTTTCAAACTACGGTGATTTTCAAACTAGGGTTATCCTGAATTGCAGGATTCAAAGATCGTCCAAGGCAAGCCGCGGTGATTTAGGCCGCGGCGAAGAAGATAACTTTCGCCCTAACGCATCGCGATCCCTCGCTTACGCTTCGGGCTAGTGTGCTGACGCTTCGGGCTAGTGTGCTGTCGCTTCGGGCCCCCGTTAGCCCGAAGCGCAAGCGAGGGAGGCCCCGCCGCCGAACTAATTTTTCGAGCGGCGGTCAGGCGGCGCAAATCAATGGAAACTCGATCGCCCCTCGGTGCGGAGCCCCTCCGTTTGAATTCAACCGGCCAATTTGTGACCGTGATCGTGAATGGCCAGCCTCGGCAAGTGGCAGAGGGCATGTCGGTGGCCGGGCTGCTGGCCGATTTGGGGCTTGTCTCCGGGCCGGTGGCGGTGGAAGTGAATCTGGAGTTGGTGCCGCGAGCCCAGCATGCCCGGCAGCCGTTGGCCGAGGGAGATCGCGTCGAAATCGTCACGCTCGTCGGCGGAGGTTAATCGCATGCTCGAACCAAGCGCAGTGGAAACAAACGCCGCGGCCCCGGCAAGCGGTCCGCTCGATTCGCCGCTGCGGATCGGCAGCCACACGCTCAGCAGCCGGCTAATCGTCGGCACCGGCAAATACGCGACGCACGAACTGATGGCCCAAGCGCTGGCCCTCTCGGGAACCGACTGCATCACCGTGGCCGTCCGGCGCGAGCGGCTCTTCGACAGTCAAGGGCGAAATCTGCTCGATGCGATCGACCGCAATCGCTACACACTGTTGCCGAACACGGCCGGCTGCTTCACGGCCGACGATGCGGTGCGCGTCGCCCGATTGGGCCGCGAACTTTTGCTGGGCTTGGAAAACCCCGGCGCCGATTGGGTGAAGCTGGAGGTGCTGGCCGACAAAAAGACGCTGCTGCCCGATCCGGTCGCGACGGTCGAGGCCACCGAGCGGCTCGTGGCCGAGGGGTTTGTCGTGCTGTGCTACACGAGCGACGATCCGATCATCGCCCGGCGATTGAAAAATGCCGGCGCGGCGAGCGTCATGCCGGCCGGCAGCCCGATCGGCTCAGGGCAAGGGATTCTGAACCCGAACAACATCCGCATCTGTCTGGAATACCTCAAGCAAGACGATCCGGATTATCCGGTGATCGTCGATGCGGGAGTGGGCACGGCCAGCGATGTGACGATCGCGATGGAATTGGGCGTCGACGGCGTGCTCTTGAACACCGGCATCGCCGGCGCGGCCGATCCGCTGGGGATGGCCCAAGCGATGCGTGCCGCGATCGTCGCCGGCCGATTGGCGTGGCTCTCGGGCCGCATCCCAAAGCGCCTATACGCGACCGCCAGCAGCCCCGACGCCGGTCTCATCAGCCCGAAGCCGCGGTGACGCGAAGGCGTCTGCCAGGCTTCGGAGCTTCGCAAGACGACGGGCCGTGGGGCATTTCATGCTTTGGACCGCCTTGCCGCTTACCATGGTCGTCCGCGTGCGAGCGGCAAGCCGCTAGCCCACCGGTATTCTTCCGGGGTAAACGCAGCCGCGTGCTTGTGCGTGCCCCTTCTCCCCGCTTGCAGCGACGCTTGACGCAGTGCCAGCGGCGCATCCGGAGCGTGTGCTAGGTCCGTTCCCAGCGAATGGACCTGGCAGCCCTGCCAGCCGTTTTGTGCTTCCCCAGGCGAGTGAAACTTCACCTTTTCCGTGAATTGACGCTAACCGCATTGTGCGGAAAAGAGATCGGGCCCCGCTGCTGCGAAACGTGTTTCAAAGCGGTGAAATCCGCCGAAATCGCCATTCGAGTTCTCGAAAGTGTTTTGAATGCGCAAGTTGTTTTGGAATTGCCACTTGTGATCCGACGCGAAATTTTCCGAGTCCGCGGCGCGGTCGTTGCTTTACAGGGTTGCATCAACCAAGTGGCCGACGAGTTTTAGGAGAGCCGTCAGCTTCGCGTCTGAACACTTGTGTGAATCGATGTGTAAGCAAGTGTGTGGCCGAAGCCGCAGCGAGGCCAGCGAGGTTGGCAAGTAGTGCGGCGTGTGGTGTCCGGGAGTTTGCGGCGTGGCTGCCGATCCCGGGAGTGAGGTGGGCGGTGGCGGAAACGCGTACCGCATTACGGCATTAACCCTTCGTTGTCTTACCCATCGAGTACCCCAGTCATGAGCACCGTCGTTTCTTCCATTCGCGACCCGATCCCACGTGAGCAGCCTCGTCTGGAGCGAGCGGTGAAGACCGTTGCCACGCGCGGCTTGCTGGAATGCCTGATCGTTTCGCCGCGGGCGAAGCAACGCGAAGCGCTTTCGCGTGCCGCCACCGCCGGCGGTTGGGCGAGCGTCGTCTGCAGTGATGCCGCGACGGGCCGTCATCTCGCGCAGCGGATCGTCGTCAAGCTGGCGTTCATCGATTTGGAAGAGGGTTCGCTCGACGCGCTCGTGAGCCTACAAGAACTCGCCGCGGATTTGGCCCGCATGGGCTGCCCGTTGTTGGTTGTCTGCGGGGCCGATGGCGATCGCCAGCAAGAAATTTGGGCGCGGCAACTCGGCGCCTGGCTTTACTTGCCCGGAATGGCGGGCGTTGAAGAAATGACCCAACTGTGTGAAGAAGCCCGCAATGTCGTGGAGCGCAAGAGCCCCAGCGGCATCCGCTAGATGCATCGATCGCGTGACGTCGATCCATTCCCTGCCGTCCGAATCATTCAACCATCGTTGCGACCAAGGAGTTAGCCATGCAATCGCCGAGCTACGCGTATCAGCAGGATCATGAGATGGACTACAGCGTCGAATTTGGCCGGCGAGAGACGGAGCGTTCGCGTCGTCCGCGTCGCCCGAGTTATTCGCGCGGCGGCAACCGGCCGGTCGTCGTCAACGGCATTCATCGTCGCCGCCACAAGCGTTGCACGTGGTGATTGCATGGGCCCGGGGTCAATCGCCAGCGGCCGACCGAACCGCAAGCGATTCATCGCAGCGCCCGACACGTGCCTTGACGCCGATTGCCTCGCTGCCCGACCCCAAATCAGGCTGCCACCAAAGATCACGAGCTTCGTTCTGCTGTCTCTGACGTCCGACCCCTGACCCTGTTCTCCGCTCCTTCAACCCCCAGCGCCACCCCATGCTATCCACCAACCGACACGTTCTGGCCGGCAGTTTCCGTTGGCCGCTCGTTTGCTGCACTGTTGCCGTTGCATTGATCGCGTGGACAAGCGCCGACAGGGCCGTCGCGCAGTCCTTTTCGCTGTATGACCCGAACATTTCGTCGACCGTGCAAACCGTCACCAGCGCGCCGGTCTCCGATCTGCTGGTGCCCGGGAGCTACGCCGAGGCTGATGGTGTGGAGTTCAGCAATTTTTCGATGACCACCGCGGCATTCGGCGCGGGAGTGGTCTTGCCAACTGCCGCAGACATGGTCATCTCGGCGCCCAACAGCGCGACGCCCGAACTGAAATTCCAAGGCGGACCGTTTCTTGCCCTCAACAACCAATTCGTCGACGTAAGCCTGCAGTTCGACGTGACCGCCCTCGATTCCAATCAGAAGCTGACCACCGCCGAACTCCGCTATACGGGCGGCACCTCCGGCACCGGCAGCGTCGTGTTCAGCGAAGATGTCGACGATATGAGCAACAATCTGCTCGGCGACGGATCCTTTGTGCTGCAGCAAGGATTTTCCGGGTCGTCGAACGCCGGCACGATCGCTTTCGCCGGCCAGCAAGAAATTCAGGTCAGCAAGGATATCGAGCTATTCGGTCAGGCGACCGGCGATTCGGCGACGCTCAGCGATTTCACGCAGACATTCAATGTCACCCCGGCGGCGGTGCCCGAGCCGAGCAGTATCGCCATGGCAATCTTCGGAAGCGCCGGCCTTGGCTGGTTCGGCTGGCGTCGGAAGGGGAAGCGGCGAAACGCGGAGCTTGCATGTATGGCGACGCGATCTTTGCTCGATGTGAGCAGTCCTCGGTTTGCCCGAGTGAACCTGATTCCCGCCTCGGCCTGAGCGGATGCAGCGTGGCATCGCACGAGAGACGCGGCAGTTAACAGTCTCAATTCATCGGACTCCGAACACAGAAGGAGCGCGAATCATGGGCAGCTTCCATAGGGAATCGCACGACCGGAAGAAGTCTGGCGTCGCTCGTGGCCAATCGACCGGTGCGGAAACGGTTCGTTCGTCGCGGCGATTCAGCTATAGCCAAACGAACGGTTGGCAACAAGGTAGCGCCGCTCGCGCTCGCGGCCGGGCCAATCGCCTCGCCGCATTCAACCACCGCTGGTTTGGCCGCTTCGAATAGATGTTGCCGCGGCAACCGTCTTTTCCCTCGTGCGCGTGCCGCTGCAGGCGTGCCGCCGGGTCCGTGTGCCACTGGCTCCGCCAGTGTACGAAGAGCGAGTTCGCCCGGCCGCATCCGCCTGTTTCCGGCAAATCGCGGTCTCCGAGACAAATCTTCAAGCCGCCTCTGTCGCCAGTTGGCCGTCGGCATTCAGGGCGACGATGATGATCCCATGTCGCTCGGCCAGGGCGATGCATCGCGGCTCGTCGATAAGGATGGTTCGCCCAGCTTCGACGGCCAGCAGTTTCGCTCCCGCGGCGGCCATGGTCTCGAGGGTGTCGGGCCCGATCGTGGGAACATCGAACCGCATGTCTTGTTGCGGTTTGGCGACCTTTACGACGGTGAATCCGCCCGTCGGACAAAGCGATCCGGCGCGGCGGATGCATTCGTCGGTCCCCTCGATCGCTTCGAGCGCCAGGGGCGACCGGTTCTTGACGGCGACGCTCTGACCAATGTCGAGCCGACCGAGTTCTTTCGCCAATCGCCAACCGAATTCAATGTCTTGCCGCTGGGCCGCCGAGGGTCCGCGGCGAGTCAATTGTCCGTATTTCACGAGGAGCTCCGGTGCATAGTCGGTGGCCGGCGCCAAACGGATTCCCGCGCGCGCCAAGCCGTCGGCGATTGCGCGCAACAGGGTGTCGTCGCGGCGATCCTTGTGGCGTGCGATGAAAATAGGCCAAAGCATGCGAACCGTTTGCCAGTCGGGCCAATATTTCCGCCATGCCCCTTTTTGGAACAGCCGGACCTTATGGACTTTGCCGACGAAGGTCGCCTCGCGCACGCCCGTTCGCTGCATGAAGCGGATCGCTTTGCCCATCCGCGCCAAGCCGACCCAGGTGAATTCGTCGCACAGATCCGCCAGCGATGGATCGGCATGCTCGGTGATTCCCAATCCGACAACCGTAAATCCTTCGCGACGAAGCGCCGTGGCCACGACGGCCGGATAGTCTCCCCACCCGGCCACCAGCCCGATCTTCACGCGATTCGTCATGGACATGGCAGCGATTTTCATGCGCGCGGGGGGTCGGCTTATCTAACCTTCGTGCGACCGTGTAAGTCGCCGAGGTGCCACGGCTGGCTTGTCCCGGCTTGTTCAGCACCGTGGCCCGGCTCGCAGCGCACACTGCTCGGCGAGCCAGCACGGGCGCCCCGCGATTTTTTTAGGCTGCGGCTTGGCTTCCGCCGCGCGGTTCGCTTTCGTGCGGTTCCGCCGCCGCCAACAATGTTTCGACTTGCCGGTGCAATTCCTTGATCTGTTGCCGCATCTCCGGCAGCCGGCTGAGATGCGCGAATTGCACTTTTTGCTGCCGCAGCGGCACCGCCGGCGCACCGAGCATTTGTGCTCCATCCGGCACGTCGTTGACCACTCCCGACTGCGCCCCGAGCACCGCGCCGGCGCCGATATGCACATGGTCGCGCACGCCGACCTGCCCCGCCATTACGACATAATCGCCCGTGGTCGTGCTTCCGGCGATTCCGACTTGCGAGCAGATCATATTGTGCCGCCCGATGCGGCAGTTGTGGGCGATCATCACTTGGTTGTCGATCTTCGTGCCGTCGCCGATGGTCGTGGCCGAGTAGGTGCCGCGATCGATCGTGGTGCCGGCTCCGATTTCGACATCGCAGCCGATCTCGACGTTTCCCAATTGGGCCGACAGGTGATATTGCCCGCCGGTCATTTTGTAACCGAAGCCATACGCACCAAGCACCGCCGCGGCATGGATCACCGAGCGAGCGCCGACCACCGTGTTTTCATAGAGCACCGCGTTCGGATAGATGGTCACACCGCTGCCGATCTTCGAGCCGGCCCCGACATACACGCCCGCATGAATTGTCGAATGGGGGCCGATCCGCGCGTCGTCGGCCACGGTCGCACCGGGATGCACATCGACATCTCCCGCCAGTTGCGCGGTCGGGCTGACGTGCGCAAAAGGGCTAATGCCAAGCCGCGCCGCGATCCGCACCGGCCGAAAATGGGCCACGATCGTGCCGAACGCTTGATGCACGTCCGCCACCTGGATCGCTGCCGGATGGTCCGGCGAAAAGCCCTCGGGCACCACGACCGCGCCGGCCCGGCTGCGGGCGAGCCGATGCGCTTTTTCGGGATTGTCTAAGAGCGTGATATCGTTCGGCCCGGCATCGGCGAGCGTTGCCGCGCCGGCGATCGGCGTCTCCGCCGAAGCTGGCTGAAGGAGCCGCCCGCCGACCAACTCTGCTAGCATCGCCAGATTCGTCGCCATTCGATCTCCCGTTGCGGTCGTCGTGCGAGCAAGGTGTATAGCAAGGGGATTTTTGCAATCTCCCGATTGAAAAGCCGCGGCATGGTAGCGAGGGGCCGAAAATCGGGCAAGGGAGGTTGGGTCAGGCAACGGTGAGGGTCGCGGGGTTCGGGAACGCGCAAGCGGATATCGACGTGTTACGTGGAGTCTGTAGCTCGCTTGCGGTTTCGCCCGTCGGCGATGCGACGTACTGTTCTCGGCCAATTATTTGACATCCGCTCCCCACACCGCTCCAATGGCGGGCGACATCTCCTCTTGCTGTGTCGATTTAGTTCTCGCACCTCGCGCCGACCCATCGACAGTTTCAACGCCGCTCCGGGGGAAGAATCATGTGCAGGATCCGTGGAACTAAAGTTCGCCGCGATCTGTTTGGGCTGATGGTTGTGCTCCTGGCCGCTTGGGGCGCAGAGGGGTTGCTGGCGCGATCGGCGGCGCTTGCGCAAGCACCGGCCCCACCGCAAGCCGCGCCGGACGATTCACCAATCGCCCGCCCGGAAAGTTCCCAGACGGATCCATTTGGAGAAGACGCTCCGGACGAAAATGCGCCCAAGGCGAAGGACAACGAGATAACGCCTCCGCCGATGGCGCCGGAGATCGGCTTGCCGGCGATCAAGGAGGAAGGGACATACGCCTGCCGCTCGCCAAAACACCGCCGCGAGCTTCTCAAGCAATTCGGCGGCACAAGGGCGACCGAGCGTGCCGCCGCCGCTGCGCTGTATTGGTTGGCGAAGCACCAAATGCCCGACGGCAGTTGGAGCCTGGAAAAATTCCAGAAAATGTGTACCGATAAATCGTGCACCGGTGTCGGCAGCATCGAGTCGCTCTCCGCCGCCACCGGGCTGGGCCTGCTGCCGTTTCTTGCCGCCGGTCAGACCCAGGCCACGAATGGACCGTTCCAACGCAAGGTGGCAGCGGGCGTCTATTGGCTGCTGAACCATCAAAAAAGAGACGGCGATCTCTCGGCCGACGCTGCGTCGCAGATGTATTCCCACGCGATTGCCACGATCGCGCTGTGCGAAGATTATGGAATGACGAAAGACAAGCCGGTCGGCGTGGCCGCCCAGATGGCCGTCAATTTCATCGTCGCCGCGCAAAACCAGAAAACCGGCGGATGGCGCTACCATCCGGGCGAGGAAGGCGATACCTCCGTCCTCGGTTGGCAGATGCAGGCGCTGCACGCCGCCCAAGAGGCCGGTCTTACGGTGAAACCGGCAGCCCTCGATGGCGCCAAAAACTTTCTCGCCTCCTGCCAACCCGCGGAACACGTTGGATGGTTTTGCTATCAGCCCGAAGCAGGCGCGACGCCGCCGATGACGGCCGTCGGTCTTCTCGCAAGCCAAGACTTGAAGATGGACCGAACCGATCCGGTGATTTTGGGTGGCAGCGCGCTTCTGTTGGCGAACCAGCCGCAAGCCGAGAACCGCAACATCTACTATTGGTATTACGCCACGCAGGCGCTCCACAACCTGGCCGGCAAGGAATCGGAATTTACAAGCAACAAGAATTGGGACACTTGGAACCGCAAGATTCGCAAGCTTTTGGTCGAGACTCAAGCTCGCGAAGGCTGCGCCGCCGGAAGCTGGGATCCGGACAAGCCAAACAAGGATGCCTGGGGCCCCTACGGCGGCCGCATCATGCAGACCAGCCTGAGCTGTTTGACGCTCGAAATCTACTATCGCCATCTTCCGGCCGCGCTCCCGGAAAAGCCGTGACGCCGGGAAGTCGTCCGGCGACAACTGAATTTGGTCGAGCCACAATGCATAACCCGAAATTTGCGTCCAGCCGGACGGATTGTTACTCTGGAATCTTCGTCCGAGCTTAGCCCACCTCGATTGCCCGCTGTAGTTCCCCGCCGAGCGAGATTTGAATCTCGCTATTTTCCCGCCCCGCTTCCATCGGATGCGTCGCATTTTCAGTTGCGCCGCATCCACCCGCCACTGATTGGAGTCAGCGATGCGCATTGCTTTTCTTGTTGCTTGGGGATGCTGGCTGGCCTGCGGCGCCGCGATGCCTTCGATGGCCGCCGAAAATACGCCTCGGCTTGATCGTCCGCAGCAAGTTTCGCAGAGGCACGATTCGCCGCAGCAAGATTCGCAGAAGCACGATTGGCCGCAGCATGATTGGCCGCAGTGGGGCGGAACGCTCGATCGCAACATGGTGTCCGACGCCAAAAATTTGCCCATCCGCTTCGATCCTTCGCCGAACGCCGATCCGAAAACAAGCGGCATCAAATGGTCGGTCAAGCTCGGCTCGCACAGCTATGGCAATCCGGTCATTTCCGGCGGTAAGGTGTTCGTCGGCACCAACAACGCCTCGCCGCGCGATCCTAAATACTCCGGCGACCGAAACGTGCTGATGTGCTTCAACGAAGCCGACGGCAAGTTTCTGTGGCAACTGGTCGTCTCAAAAGTGCAGGGCGAAGCTGATTACCACGAGTTGGGAATCTGCTCGTCGCCGACCATCAATGGCCGCCGCGTCTACACCGTCACCAGCCATTGCGAAATTCTTTGCCTCGACGCCAACGGCCTCTACGACGGCAACGACGGTCCGTTTGTCGACGAGGCCCAATATCTGGCCAAGCCGATCGAGCACACGCTTTCCATCGGCCCCAATGGGCCGATTCGCAAGCTTGTTCTGGCCCCGCCGGTGAAGCTCGGCCCGACCGATGCCGACATCCTGTGGCGATACGATTTGCTTACCGGGCAAAAAGTCTGGCCCCACGATGCAACGAGTTGCTCGAGCCTCGTCTACGGCGATCTGGTCTACTTCGGCACCTGCAACGCCAAAACGCAGCATAAATATGTCCCCTATCCAAAGGCCCGGTCGCTGATCGCACTCAACAAACTCACCGGGCAACTCGTCGCTGTTGACGATGCCGATATCGGCAAGGGCATTTTTCACGGCTCGTGGTCGAGCCCTTCGCTGGGCATGGTGAATGGCCGGCCGCTGATCTTCTACGGCGGCGGCGACGGACGCTGCTATGCCTTCGATCCCAAGCCGGTTCCCAATCCCGATCCGTCGAAGCCGGCCATTTTGAAAAACGTGTGGGTCTGCGATTGCAACCCGCCCGACTATCGCGTGAAAGACGGCCGGCCGATCGTGTATCGCAACCGCAAGGGCCCCAGCGAAGTGATCGGCACTCCGGTGTCGTACAACAATCGCGTGTATGTCACGGTCGGCCAAGATCCGCTGCATGGCTCGGGCGTGGGCTGCGTCACTTGCATCGACGCCACGCTCAAGGGCGACATTTCCGCGTCGGGTCGAATCTGGCAATTCCGCGATATCGATCGCTCGCTCTCGACCGTGTCGATCGCCGATGGCTTGCTGTACGTGGGCGATTTCAGCGGCGTCGTGCATTGCCTCGATCTTGAAACCGGCCGGCAACTTTGGAAACACGAAACCGAGTCGTACATGTGGGGCTCGACGCTGGTGGCCGATGGCAAAGTTTACTTCGGCGACAAGACCGGCACGCTTTGGATCCTGAAGGCCGGCCGGGAAAAACAAGTGCTCAACCAAATCAAGTTCTCCGCCCCATTCTGCCAGACTCCGGTCGTCGCCAACGGCGTGCTCTATATCTGCACCGAAGAGCGACTGTACGCGATCCCCACCGGCGCCGCGGCCGAAAATCCCAAACCGCGGAGCAAATGATCCCCGAGCCCGCAGCGCTAGCAAGGAAGTGCGTGGGTGCCATGCCACTGCCCCGAGTGGGCATGCGAACCGCCAATCTACGACATGCCCACGCAAAGCCGTGGGCATGGCACCCCAGAAGGTAAATTTTGATCTCTATGTCTCGGATACGTTTGGTCGCCGCACTCGCCGGCGCGATTTGCCTCTCGCTCCCCGCCGTGGTGTCGGCCCATCCGCTGACGGAAAACGCGGCGGACGTCGTCGTCGGCCCGGATCGGATCACGATCGATGCCCGGATCTCGTCGGAAGAAATCGTGCTCGTTGAAAGCGAGGTGGGCCGGACTTCGACCGATGCGGAATGGCAAGCCGCTGTCGAGCGGCATGCCAAATACGTCGAGCGGCATTTTCATGTGCGCGTCGATGGCCGGGAAGTGCCCGGAACCGCCGAGTTTGCCGCGAAGCCGATTGGCGGCGATTCCGCGAGCGATTCGAGCGACGACCCGGCGCAGCAGCCGATGGTGCCCTACCGCTGGACATGTTCGCTTCCCACCGCTCCGAAGTCGGTCGAGATCGGGCAGGATTTTCTCCGCGAGTTCCCGCGCTGGCATGCCACGGTTTCGCTCCGCACGCGCCGCGTCGACCAATCGGATTTCGAGCTATCGCTTTTGCAGCGCGGCCAAACGGCGCGAATTGCCTGCGAATGGTCGCCTGGCGCCGCGCCGGTTTCCGCCGCGTCGGTTCGCACGGATGTCGACGTTTTCGCGACATTCCGGGCCTATGCCGCGCATGGCATCGAACACATTCTCACCGGCTACGACCATTTGCTCTTCATCACCGCGCTCGTGCTCGCGGCGGGATCGTTGTGGGACTTGATCAAGGTCGTTTCGGCGTTCACGCTCGCCCACACGCTGACGCTCACGCTCTCGGTGTTCAACATCGTCGCCCTGCGGTCGTCGATCGTCGAGCCGATGATCGCGGCGAGCATCGTGTTCGTGGCGGTGCAGAATATGTTTTGGCCGGAGCGCAGTTCCGGCTGGGCCCGGCTGGCAATCGCATTCAGCTTCGGACTGTTTCACGGTCTGGGCTTCGCCGGCGGATTGAAAGACGCGCTGGTCGGAATGCCGAACATCGCACTTTGGCTGGCGCTGATCGCGTTCAGCCTGGGAGTCGAGATCGGGCACCAACTCGTGGTGATACCGATGTATTCATTGCTGTGGGGAGTTCGAAATGCGCGCACCCTCGAGCCGCGCACGGTGCTGCAGACACGAATCCTGAAATTCGGCTCCGCGGGGATTACCCTGGCGGGAATTTATTTTCTTGTCGTAGCGATTTGCGGAATACAAACGTACTGATCCTTGGAAGCCGAGCGGAAAGGCAAGCGACAATGAGCATCCACGATGAAAACCTATCCACGAAGGGCGAAGCGGCACGGCTGACGCGGCGGCGGCTGCTGGGCTCGATCGCGGCCGGCGGGGCCGTGGCGGCGGCTTCGGCGCTGTTGCCGCCGAATGTGCGGCGGGCCCTGGCCGAGCCGGCCCCGAAGAAGGCATCGCTCCGCGATATCAAGCATCTCGTGCTGCTGATGCAGGAGAACCGTTCGTTCGATCACTATTTCGGCACGCTCGCCGGCGTGCGCGGCTTCGAGGATCCGGATGTCCTTAAGTTACCCAATGGCAAGACTGTGTTTCATCAGCCCGACGCCGAGCATCCCAACGGTTATCTGATGCCGTTTCATCTCGACACGCGCAAGACCAACGCGCAAAAACTTCCCTCGACCAGCCACGCCTGGGAAGTGCAACACCATGCCTGGAACGGTGGAAAGATGGACAGTTGGTTGTCGGCCCATCGCCAGGCCGACGGCGACAAGGCGCCGTATGTAATGGGCTATCACACGCGCGACGACATTCCATTTCAATTCGCGCTCGCCGAGGCGTTCACCATCTGCGATGCGTATCACTGCTCCGTGATGGGCCCGACCTGGCCGAACCGCATGTTTTGGATGACCGGCACGATCGATCCGGAGGGAAAAGGGGGCGGCCCGTTGACCAGCAATCGCGTCATTCCCAAGGGATTCCGCTGGCCAACCTATGCCGAGCGATTGGAAACAGCGGGAGTGAGTTGGAAGGTCTACCAGCAGCACGACAACTATGGCTGCAACATGCTCGAGAATTTTCGCGCCTTTCGCGAAGCCCCCAAGCACTCCCCTTTATATCTCAAAGGGATGAAGCGCGAGCCGGACGGAACGTTCGAGCACGACGCGGTGAACGACAAGCTGCCGCAAGTCTCGTGGATCATTCCCACGGGCAGGGCATCGGAACATCCCGATTTCATGCCTGCGGCGGGCGCGGCGTTCGTCGCCAGCAAGATCGACGCCATCGCCGCGAATCCGGAGGTGTGGGCCAAGACGGCGTTTGTGCTGAACTACGACGAAAACGACGGCATTTTCGACCATGTGCCGCCCCCGGTGCCGCCCGCCGGCACGCCCCAAGAATTCATCCGCGGATTGCCGATCGGCGGCGGATTCCGTGTGCCGTGCATCATCGTCTCGCCGTGGACCGCCGGCGGCTGGGTTTGCAGCCAGACGTTCGATCACACCTCGGTGTTGCAGTTGCTGGAGAAATTCACGGGCGTGGCCGAGCCAAACATTTCCGCATGGCGGCGGCACACCTTCGGCGATCTCACCGCGGCCTTCCGCTTCGAATCGGAGCGGTCCGCTCCGCCGAAACTGCCCGAGACCGCAACGGAGCTGCATCTGGCCGAGCACAACGCGGCCCATTTGCCGAAGCCGCCCGTCCCGAGCGGATTGCAGGCCCTCCCGAAGCAAGAAAAGGGTTCCCGCAAGCGGATTCAACACGGCGATCATTGAACCGCGAGTACGGCCGTCGCGTCGCGATCAACGCCTGCGCCGCCCACCGAGGGTTCGCCGCAATCGGCCGAACCAGATCCGCCCCGCCGATCGTCATCGATCGCTCTTATGAGTTGCCGATGTTTTTCCGGCGAGCCGCATCACGACGGTTCCGCCAGTTGGCGCCCGCATGCTTCACAAGCGCCTGCTCGGCCGCGACGAATCCTCGGCCGGCGGCAGCGAGTCCGGAAGTCCCAGTTGAGCCAATCGTGTGAGACCTTTGCCGACCGCCCGTATGCCTTCGCAACAATACTGCTTCTGCTCGGATTAGTCAGCGTACGTGTGGAACGCGTCTGCGGCACGGACCAGCAGCACCGGGGGCGTCGTCGGATCGAGCATGTAGGAATTGCAGCGCCGCAGAATCTCGGGCCACCGCTTCGAGCGATTCGAGCGGCTCCATCGAAAGCACGGCATGCGAGCCGTCGGAAAAAGCACGGCAGTCATCACCACACAACGAAAACGCGGCGGAACAAAACCATCGCAAAGCGTTCGGCCTTCAGGCCGAGAAGAGCGCGTCGCCGAGATGCTTCAACGGGCCGCTCAAGCCCGGAGCTGATCGCGCGCCAAAGATTCGTCGTCCGGCAGATCACGCTGGGCGATGAGGCGGGTGAGCGTATTGGGATGGATGCCCAGAAGCTTGGCGGCGCGGCCCTTGTGCCCACGCGTCGCGCCGAGAGCCTGGCGGACGGCTTCGTCGCGCAGCCGTGTCAAATTGAAAAATGGCAGCGATCCCGAGGCATGCGCGGCCGGACCGGAATTCGGCAGGCAGGGATTCGATTCCAGCACATACGACTGCTCGATCACGTGCGACAACTGCCGGATATTGCCCGGCCAATCGTATTCACAAAATTGGCGAAGCGTTTCCGGATCGGGGCGCCACACCGATCGATGGTATTTCGCCGCGTTTCGGGCCGAGAAGAACGCGATCAGTTCCGGAATGTCGTCCAAGCGTTGCCGTAGCGGCGGGACACGCAGTTCCACCATGTTGAGCCGATAAAACAGATCCTCGCGAAAACGGCCGGCGAGCACTTCGGCCTCGAGGTCGCGATTCGTGGCGGCGATCACCTGCACGCTAATCGGCTCCGGATGTGCGGCGCCGACGGGGGTGACCTCGCGTTCTTGCAAGACACGGAGCAATTTCGGCTGCAGTTCGAGCGGCATTTCGCCGATCTCGTCGAGAAATGCAATTCCTCCCTCGGCAGCTCGAAACACGCCAAGCGAACTGCCCAAGGCGCCCGTGAACGCTCCGCGCTCGTGGCCGAACAGTTGGCTTTCGGCGAGCGAAGTCGTCAGGGCGGCACAATTGACAGGCACGAATGGCTTGTTCGCCCGTGGGCCGCCGCTATGGACGACGCGGGCCCAGATCTCTTTTCCGGTGCCCGTCTCGCCGGAGATCAGCACCGTGCACTCGACTTCGGCAGCCCGGCTGGCGTGCTGCGCTACCCGGCGGATCCCAGCATTACAACCGAGCACCCATTCGAGTTCGGGCTGACGACGCGTAGCCGGCGGTGCGGACTCGGCCCGCGCGCCCACCCCGTTCACCGATTCACCGAATAAATTCTTCACTTCGAAAAGTCCGCTGGCGAAGGCATTGTCCTAAGGAAGCGTCATAGAATTGCAACGGACATCGACATTTGCAGTTCACAGCACAAACCAACTTCACAGCCGACTTCAAAACGACGCAAGTCGTCGATTAATGCAAAAATCTGTTCGGCGCGAACCACTCGCTCCAGCCCAGTTCGACAAGCGGGCAATCCACGGGCGGCTCGAGATTTGACGGCATGCCGGACGCAGCCAATCCAACTTCAACCGCCAAAGAAAGAGGCTCAGTCGTATCGACAACGGCGAATCAACTGTAGCGCTTGTTGCGCCGGCGATGGATGCCGTTGAAGCCCGCAGGACGTGATGTCCGGGCATGCTCCGGCCGCCGCGATCGCGGCCGCTCAACCGACTCCGGCTTGCGAACCTTAACTTGGTAGTCCAACTCTTGCTCGTTGTAATAATCATTTGCCGCGTTCACAGTATGTTCCCTTATTGATGAAGCGCCACCAAACTCTCTCCCCGACGACTCGATTTCCAACCCGGCCAATGGCGCGCCTCATTCGTTCCACGACCAAAGTCGATCGGCTAACGCGCGCTTTCGGCGAACACCCTCTTTGCAAGCACCGTTCCAAAACCCGGCTGAATAGCGAGAGAAGTCGCAGACCATTCGCTCATATAGAGTTGCGGCTAGAAGCCGGCATTTTCAAACAATCCAAAGAACCGTGCCGTCTTCACCATTTTGAGTGATATCGAGGTCGCAAAATCAACGCATCGCTAGCCGAGCAAACGGTTTATGAAGCAAACACTGAACTAGTGCGATATCACTGAATCGGTGAGAGGGGGGTAATGGTCAGCGAGAAGCGTCCCAGTCCGCGGACGAGGGCTCGAGCGCGTCCGGAAATTCACGGCCTGGAATATGGGCTTATGGGCTGTCGAAACAGCGCCGTGCGCTGGGTAGATCTTATGCAAAGGTGCGGCGCCCTTGTCCCGCACGAATGAGCACCGAGATAGGCACACGACGCAAAACGCGCGATCGTGCCCAGTCGCCCCTGCATCCAGTCGCATGAAATCAAACGCAGCGCCCTTGTGGCAGAGGACGGGGCGGGGGTCGGCAAGAAGTTATTTTCGGCCGACCCTTCTTACGATCGCTCGTCAGAAAGAATAGCGCTTGTTTCGACGGCGGTGCTTGCCGTTAAAGCCGGCATTGGTCGACTTTCGAGATCGCTCGGGTCCGCGCCGGCGACGACTCGAGTTATCGCGCTGACGCTCATTCGCAGAAGGCAACGTCGATTCCGAGTCGTCGAATATGAACGAATTGGCCGAGTTCACGAGTTGGGCTCCGTTTGTCACTCTTTGCCGCGGGCAAGAAACGACGACCATCAGCACACCTTCGGACAAGAACTTCGACCGACCTCGACTTCGCAAAAGTCATTCCGCAATTGACGCGAATCAGCAGTTGCTTGTAACCAACTGCGGCGATTCGCTTTAGACAAATAAGTCCCAAATGGACGAACCTTCGACCTGCCACACAGATGTGCTAAATTTCTATGGTCAATGTTGCAACTCGTTGAACATACGGTTCTTGCGGCGATTCCCAAAAACAGTGACATCTCACCAAAATAGTGATTATCGGCTCTTTCCCCTTCTGCCGAATGTGGCATCGCTTTGCTGCGTTACAGGGCTGCTCCGGACCGGTGCGTGCGGTTTCAAGTGCGCGACGAACAGCCAGTCCGCTCGTTTGCGGTGGCATGCCCGTTTCCCAAGCAACGAACTGATCTCCGTTCTGCCTCGACCAATGCGCCTGGTCGATCGAAATTTGTCGTTCGATATCTGGCGATACTGTTTCGACTTGCGGAGTTTCGATTATTCGAGCGACAGCGAATCAACAGCGTCCGGTATATCCCTTGCTTGAAAAACCTTGAATCGTGTTGGCCGCTTCAGAGCGCCATCGTTCAAGACGCGAACAATCTGAGTAGTTGCAAAAGGAGAATTTCATGATCAAGAAATTGGCGAAGTGGGCAGGAGCATTCGCGGCAGCGGCTGCCGCGGCACTGGTCGGGGGCCACGTGGCCTTCGCAGATCCGCCGGTGCGAGTAGAACCACGGGCTCCCGAAGCCGTGCGTGAAGCGCCCCGTGAAGCGGTGCGCGACAACCGCGCGGCGGTGCGCGACGCCCGGATCGACCGTCGCGCTCGTCGGGCGCCGGGTGAGCTGGGACTGAGAATTGGGGCCGTGGCCGATCGGGGGCTAGCGATCGCGAACCTCGTCACCAACAGCGTGTTCTACGATGCGGGACTACGGCCGAGCGATTACATCGTCTCGGTCGACGGACATCGGATCGTCGCCCCGGGCGACTTTGACCGGTATCTCTATGCTGCTGGCCCGGATCAACCGGTGCAGATCGTGGTCTGGCGGAACGGTGCGGACCAAACGCTCACCATTCAACCCTCCGTTCTGTATGCGAATGACGCCTACGACAACGATCTGAACAATTTCGGCGTCGAATTCGACCCGCAATACACCAATCAGTTGCTCATTCGCCGCGTGCTTCCCGGGTCGCGCGCCTATCTGTCCGGCCTTCGGGATGGCGATGTGATCACGGGTTGGAATGGTCAGCGCATTCGCTCGCCGCAAGAATTCGCGAAAGTGATTCACGACGAAAAGCCGGGGCGCGTTGCGTTCGACTATAACCGCGGCTCGAAGACAATGCAGGGGAATGTTACATTCGATCGTCGCGACGAACGCACACCGAACGCCGCCGGGACCCAACCGGCCGACCGGACTGCTCAACGCGATACTCGACCCATAGAGCCGTCGCGGGTAGGCCCAACTCCCCGCGAACCGACCCCGACGGTCACTCCGCCGGCAAATCCGCGCGAAACCACGCCGACGGTCACCCCGCCGACGAATCCGCGCGAGCCGATCCCGACGGTTACACCGCCGGCTGGTCGCGAGCCGGGTCAGACCACGCCTCCGGCTGGTCGCGAACCGCCGCGAACCAATCCGCCTGCGGAAGGCCGAGCGCCGTCTGCGGCACCGCGCGCTGAAGCGCCGCGCCCGGCCGAGGCCCCGCGCCCGGCCGCACCGGCATCTCGCGAAGGAACCGCACCCGGTGCGAAATAACGCTTGTCGCTCGAATGACTATGCGTCAAACGTCCGGCTTGGGACCGCTCCAAGCCGGACGTTTTTTTGTTGATGGACTACGGGGCTGAGATCCACAAGCTTTAAAGGTTTACAGTCGGCGGGGCAGGCCTTTGAAGCCAGGCAGAAAGTCCGTATATCGGATTGATAGGAATGGGCGGGCAAGCTTGTCGCCTTTTCGCGGACTAGCTTTAGATTGATGGCCCGATCGTTCTTGTCTGCGCGCGTCAGGCAAGCGTTTTTTAGGGCCGGGATTACCCCCGCCCGCAGTTGCCGCGATGTCCAATCAGCCTGCACGAATTCAACAGTTCCATTCGATCCTCGATGTCTTCTCGCGATTGACCGATACAATCGCGATCATCGGCAGCTTGCTTTTGCTGGGTATGCACGGGCCCGTGCTATCGGGCGAGGACCTGTGGCTCGCGGCGATTTTAGCGGTGATCGTCTACTATATTGCCGCTGAAGTGACCGGACTGTTTCGAAGTTGGCATGGAGCCACCGCCGAGCGGGAATTGGGATGCACCCTGCTGACGTGGGGACTTACGGTTCCGATTCTGCTGGCGATCGGCTTCTGGACGGGCTCGATCGGCGCGGGCCGCGGCGAACTGTCGCGTGGCGGATTGTTGCGCTGGTTGCTATTGGCGCCGGCGATGATGGCGGCCGGGCGGATCGGCTACCGCACCGCGCTCCGGCTGGTGCGGCGGCGCGGCTGGAACTCCAGGGGGTTCGCCATCGTCGGGGCCAATGAACTCGGCTTTCAATTGGCTCGCAACATCGAAATTTCGCCGGAAATGGGCCTGAAGCTTGTCGGATTTTTCGACGACCGGCCGCCAGAACGGCGGGCCACGATTCCCGGCGATGTTGGGAATTGTGTCGGAAACCTCGACGATCTTTTGGCCCACGCCAGCGACGGCCGGGTTCACATGATCTACATCACGCTGCCGCTCCGCGCTGAACAGCGGATCAAAAGCGTGCTGGCACGACTTGCCGACACGACGGCTTCGGTCTATGTCGTGCCGGATTTTTTCGTGTTCGAATTGTTGCATTCGCGGTGGACCAATATCGGCGGCCTGCCGGCGGTAAGCATTTTCGAAACCCCGCTCTACGGTGTCGGCGGCGCGGTCAAGCGTGTGCTCGATATGGCGCTGGCGAGCGTGTTTCTGATTGTCGCCGGATTGCCGATGTTGGCGATTGCCGTGTCGATCAAGCTCACTTCACGCGGCCCGGTCTTTTTCAAGCAAAAGCGCTACGGTCTCGACGGCCGGCCGATCGATGTTTGGAAGTTTCGCACGATGAAGGTGTGCGAAAGCGGCTCAGCCGTCGTGCAAGCCACCAAGTCCGACCCCCGGATTACGCCGCTCGGATCGTTCTTGCGGCGAAGTTCGCTCGATGAATTGCCGCAATTGTTTAACGTGATCGAGGGAAATATGTCGTTGGTAGGCCCCCGGCCGCACGCCAACGTTCACAACGAACTGTATCGCAAGCAAATCCAAGGCTACATGCTTCGCCACAAGGTGAAGCCGGGAATCACAGGCCTGGCCCAAGTCAATGGCTGGCGCGGTGAAACCGACACGCTGGATAAAATGCAGAAGCGTGTCGAATGCGATCATCAATACATCCGCGACTGGTCTCCCTGGCTCGACATGAAGATTCTCATGCGAACCATCGCGGCGGTTTTGACGAGGCAAAATGCGTACTGAAGAGGGGCGATCTTGCGGCCGCGCATGGCTGAGCTTGCGGCATAGGAACCGCTACAAACCGACACGAACTCGTGCATTTTGCATTAATTTCTGCGGGGAGCCGCAAAGCTGCCGGAAATATGTACTAGATTTTAAGTACATCCTGACTTCTCCACCCTAACCTAGTGAGTTCCTTCATGCGTCGATTTTGCCAGTTTGTTCGGTTCTTCATCCGCAAAGAAGATGGGCCCACGTCCGTAGAATATGCCGTCATGCTCGCACTGATCGTGTTGGTCTGCATGTCGGCCATCAAAACGCTGGGCACGAACACGAAAACGACGTTTTCCAATATGTCGTCCTCGCTGGGAAGTTGAACCGGCGTAGGGGCAGTTCTCTCGGTGCGACAGTGCGCGGGCGGTTTTTCCGCATCAGAAAGTCGGCCGGGCACAAGGGGTTTTGGCCCTATTGCGACACGCATCGGCGCGCGACCGCACTCTAGCTGCTCTTCTGCCGTGTTCCCCCGCTTGTTAGAATCCCCCGCTTTCTCGGCTCCCGAGACCGGGTGTGCTAGCGCGGAGGAACCGGATGCGAACGGCGGCATCGTGGCTGCTTCTGTTTGCGGTCGCATTGAGCGGCTGCGCGTCGCTGCGCGCCGATCGCCCCGAACTGCCAGCCCGCAATGCGGTGCGGCTCGATCAACTGGTGATCCACAGCAATTTCGAACTGCCGAAGCATCATCGGCTGTTGGAAGAGGTGCAGGCGCTGCGTTGGGACATCGTCTCGAAGCTCGACCTGACGCCCTCCGACGAGCCAATTCACGTGTATCTGTTCGAGAATGACGAGCAGTTCAAGGCGTATGTGCACAGCAAATTTCCAAGCTTCCCCGACCGCCGGGCATTTTTCGTAGAAACCGAAACGCAACTCAGCGTCTACGCCCAATGGGGCGAACATGTGGCCGTCGATCTGCGACACGAAGTAACTCACGGCTATTTACACTCGATGGTGCAAAACCTGCCGCTGTGGCTCGACGAAGGGCTCGCGGAATATTTCGAAGTGCCCCGGGGAACGCACGGCTATCACCGAGTGAACATCGACGACCTGACGGCCAATCTGCAAGCCGGCCGATGGCGGCCCGATATCCATCGCTTGGAAGCGCTGAAATCGGTCGCGGAAATGGGCCGCACGGAATATGCCGAATCGTGGGCGTGGGTGCATTTGCTCCTGGAAACCGAACCCGCCCGCCGCGATCTCTTGCGGGGCTACCTCGCCAGCCTGCGCCGCGAAGCCGCCTCGGAGCCGCTCTCGTACCGGCTGCACCAGGCAAACCTCGACAATCCGGCCCTGCTGTTGGCCCACCTGCAAACCCTCTCCGCGGCCACCGTGGCCGAACCGTCGCCTCCGCCCCGACGCCGCCTCCTATTCAGAGAGTAGCAGGCCGCTTCGATCAACCGGGAGGTTTGAGTTCCCAGCCGCACCGCGCGCCGCATCGCCGGCCCTATAATTTGGCCGGCGGGTCAACTACGCTGAATGCCTGGTGCACACCTGATCTGGCATTCGATGGTTGTCGCATGGCTGTAGCGCGAGGAATGGCGGCCGAATTGGCCAAGCTGCTGGCCGATGTGGCCGCGCCTGTCTACCTGCTCGACGAACGGCGAAGGATCGCCTATTGCAATCGGGCTTGCGCCGAATGGCTTGCAATGCCCGCGGAAGAACTCATTGGCAAGCCGTCCGTCTACGCTTCTTCCACCGATCCGGTCGCGGAGCCGATCTTGGCCCGGGTGGCAGGGCTTTGCCCGCCGCCGGAAGTTTTTGCCGGCGTGCGAAGCGTGGCATGGATCTGCTGCGCGCATGACGACGGCCGGCTGCTGCGTCGCCGTGCCGAATTCATTCCGCTCGCCGACGACGCCGGCGGCTGGCCGGCGATCATAGCCGTCGCCGAAGCGAACGATCTATCGCCGAAAGATGCCAATCTTGCCGGCAACGCGCTGCCCGAGTCATCCGCCGAACCGGCCGACGAATCGCTGATCCTGCATGCGCAGTTGCAACAAATCCACCACGAGTTGCGCCAGTTGCGCCAAATGGAACGTTTGGTGGGAGACAGCCCGGCAATGGTGCGCGTGCGCGCGCAGGTGCAACTTGCGGCGGCGAGCATGGCATCGGTGCTCGTCGTGGGCCCCGCGGGAAGCGGGCGGCAATATGTCGCCAGGGCCATCCACTACGCCCGGCGCGATTCGGATACCGGCTCGCTCGTGCCACTTTCTTGCTCTCTTTTGGGAACGGATTTGCTTCGCTCGACACTATCGGTATTACTCGGCCGCGAAGGCGCCGAGCACCGCTCGGCCGATACGCTGTTATTGACCGATGTCGACGAACTTCCTGCCGAAGTGCAGGCCGAATTGGCCGGGCATTTGAAGCACTCTGCGTCGCCGCTGCGCATTGTCGCGACGTCGAAGACGCCGCTCGACGAATTAGCAGCCAATGACCGGTTCCTCACCGAGTTGGCGTGTGCATTGTCGACCGTAGTCATTCATTTGCCGCCGCTGGCGGAGCGACGCCAGGACATCCCGCTACTGGCACAGGCGATTGTCGAGGAGTTGAACGCCGCGGGCGGAAAGCAACTTCGCGGCTTTTCGCCCGAATCGCTCGATCAATTGTCGGCATATGGCTGGCCCGGCAATATCGACGAACTGGCGGCAATCGTTCGCCAGTCGCACGGCAATGCCGAGGGGAGCCAGATTCTGCCGGCGGATCTTCCACGGCGAATGCATCTGGCCGCGGCCGCCGGCCGTATTTCGCGTCGCGAACCCCCGCCCGTCGATTTGGAATCATTCTTGAGCGGGATCGAACGTGAATTGATCGAACGGGCCATGCGGCTGGCCAAGGGAAACAAGACGAAGGCCGCACGGCTATTGGGCCTCACCCGCCCGCGGCTTTATCGCCGGCTGGTGCAATTGGGCCTTGAAGCGGAAGACGGGCAAATCCCAAATGACGATTGACGACGCACTTCGAACAACGGCCGAATGGCGGAGCATGGACGACAAGGATCGATTGCCGGACCGACTCCGATTCGTCGCTTGCGAGCGTTCCGGCGATTGGGCGGCCCTGCTGCGGATGTCGCTAAATGCATCCACGGTTCGACTCTGCGAAACGCGAACACTCGAGGATTGTTGGAACCAGTTACTCCAATTTCCAACGTCGATCGCGATGATCGAACTGACCGCGGCCAATGCGAAGCAGCTCGTGGCCACTTTGCTGCGATTGCAACGCGATCTGCCGGAAGCACGGGCGATTGTCGTAGCGAAACGGCAGTTGGCCGGTCATGGACGATTGATGCGCGAAGCCGGCGCGATTCATTTTGTAATTTCGCCACGCTCGCTCGCCGCCGTTGCCGACATCGTGCGGCGGCGCCGGATCGAGTTGGACGTTGCGGCTATCCACGAGATCGACGACACGGTCGATCCCCAGCCCGCCATCATCGCCAACTTGCCGTGGTCGGTGTAGGGGCTGTCCGACCTATCGAGTGGTTGAATTTAATTTGCCGGCAGCACGTTAAAGCGTGAACTCCAACTGTTGGAGTTCACGCTTTAGCGTGCTGGTCCACTGGCAGACGCGGTGGTATCCAAGGTACAAAGCGTATTGCACAAGCCGACAAACAATCGCCCTGGAGAATCGCGATGGCCGAAGGCCAATTGACGGAAGCGGCCGTTCAAACCGTGTTGGCGGAATTCAAAGACCCGGAAACCGGCCGTAGCGTCGCCGAGATGGGGCAGGTTCACGATCTGCGGCTGCATCACGGCGCGCTTTCGCTAACGCTCGCGCTGACCACGCATTCCGCCCCGCTGTGGCGCGAAACACAGGCCGAGCTGACCGAACTGCTGCGGGCAAGATTCACCGAATTGAAAGATGTGAAAGTCGAGCTGTCGGTCCATCATCGGCCGCCGGCAAAGCTCGGCCAGATGGGCTTGATGGTGAAGAGCGTAATTGCCGTCGGCTCGGGCAAAGGGGGCGTCGGCAAGAGCACGATCGCCACCTGTTTGGCGCTCGCGCTCAAGCGAGCCGGCGCTTCGGTCGGGCTCATGGATGCCGACGTTTACGGACCAAGCGTGCCGCACCTGTTGGGAATCACCGCCAAGCCCGAGGCGCGCGATGGCCGGATTTTGCCGGTCGAAGCTGCGGGGATGCGCGTGATTTCGATGGGGTTTTTTGTTCCGGCGGGTGAGGCCGTCGTGTGGCGGGGTCCGATGTTGCATGGCGCGATCACGCAGTTTTTGCGCGACACGCTATGGGGCGAACTTGATTACCTGGTGATCGACATGCCGCCCGGCACCGGCGACATCGCTCTGACGCTTTCGCAATTGCTGCCGCTCACCGGTGCGGTGGTGGTTTGTACTCCGCAAGATCTCGCGCTCTTGGATGCGGTGAAGGCGATCGCCATGTTTCGCAAGGTGCAGATCCCGGTGTTGGGGATGGTCGAAAACATGAGTTATTTTCTTTGCCCGAGTTGCGGCAAGCGCTACGATATTTTCGGGTCGGGAGGGGCGGCCCGGCGAGCCGCCGAGCTTGCGATTCCCTTCCTGGGCGAGGTGCCGATTCATATCTCGATCCGCGAGAATGGCGACGCCGGTCAAACGTCGCGCGACTTCGACGAGCCAGCCACGGCCGGCTTTTTCGAAGCGATCTGCCACCGGCTGGTAAGAAACCTTGCAGACGCGAATCGCCGCAAACCTCCGTTGCCGTCGTTGCCTGTGCTGTAGAAACCAAAACGGTTCTGGCTCGGCTAGAACCAAGTTCTTGCACGAGCGCGTACATGCGGTTTCGTGGAAAGACGGCTCGCCGCCGCCGGAATCCGCGGGCGCGTTAAGCTCGGCCGAAAAGTAACTTCCGCTTTTCAAAACCCCACAGCCTGCCTTCGCCCGCAAGGCCAGAGAGGTCTGTGGAGAAGTTGTTTTTCGCCGAGCCTTAGGCTTCCGGCTCGCCCTCGACGGCGCCAAAGAGGCCGGCGTCGATTCCGAACCGAACGAGATCGGGAAGCGAGTTCGCCCCCAGCTTCCGCATCAGCCGCGCGCGCCGGCTTTCGGCCGCCCGCCGCGTGACGCCAAGCACTTCTGCAATGTGGCGATTGCTATTCCCGGAAAGCAGCAAATCGAGAACTTGTCGCTCAGGCCCGGTCAGTCGCGACAGGCGCTCGAGTTGTGATCGTCGATGTTCGTGAACGGCTCGATCAGCGGCATCGCGTTCGATCGCGGTGCGAATCGATTCCCAAAGCTCGGTTTCGCTGATGCTCTGCTTGAGCATGAAATTGACCGCTCCCATCCGTTTCGCGCGCACGACGGTGGGCACATCGGCCTTGGCCACGACGAAAATGATTGGCGGTGAAATTGGCATCGCCTTGAGCCGCTGTTGAACATCCAGCCCCGACATATCGGAGAGCCGCACTTCCAAGACCAGGCAGCCGGGGCGTTCGGAATCGAACTGGCGAAAAAATTCCTCTCCGGAGCTAAACCAACAGATCTCGAGCCCCATCGATTTTCCGAGCGCTGAGACGGTGTGGACAAAAGCCGCATCGGCGTCAATGATGAAAATCGTGGTTGCCGGTGGCACAGAGTTGCCTTCGATCTACAAGCATCTGACCAATTGTGCCCCGCGAACTTTTATCGGCGGAGTCGCCGAGACCCGTCACGGTTGATTTTGGAGACGCTTGTGGCCCCACTAGAAGGCTATCTTACCTTCGAGTCGTTTTATGCCCGAAGAGCGCAAAACCACGTTCCGCAGACGATTGTCCACGCTCTAACAGCATCTACCTGTGGATGTCCTGCAAATGCACGATGCAAATGCGCGATTCACGCAATGCAGAGCAAGCGAACGCAAACGAAGAGCCGCGAAAAGACCGTGGCGGGCTCAGGGATTCAGAAGTTGCGAAATGAGCTAAGCGGCGGGCACCAGGATCGCCGACTGCCGGTCGCTATTCGCCACAAGTAGCATCCTATCGCATCGCCGCATGCAGCGGCGAGAGGATTGACCACGGGGCGCATGCGTCTTTCCACGTTGAGCAGCAGCCGGCGTTTCGAACACACCTTGCCAGCCAAAAGATCTGCGCCGCGATGTCCAAACCAGGACGCCTTCGGAAGCAGTTCCCGCAATTATCCAACTTGGGATCGGCCGAAAAATAACTTCTCCGCAGCGGACTCGCCCCTTGCGGGAGAAGGCGGGTGAGGAGTTTCAAAAAAAAAGCGGAAGTTGTTTTCCGGTCGACCTTGTCATTCCTGCGGCCCCATGCCCGCGTCCGACGCTAGCCGCACCAGTTCCGGCAGCGAATCGACTTCGAGTTTTTGCATGATCCGCGACCGGCGATCTTCCACCGCGCGACGACTTACGCCCAAATTCGAAGCGATCGTCTTATTTGGGCGGCCTACCAGAATCAGCTCGAGCACCTGTTTCTCGGCCGGTGTGAGCCGGTCCATGCGAGCTAGAATTTTCGCGTGCTTGGCATGCTCGGCGCGATGCTTGGCATCCTCGGCGACCGCTTTCTGAATTGCATCGCACAGTTCCATTTCGCTGAGCGTCTTCTGAAAGAATCCAGCCGCTCCCCGCTGCATCGCGCGAATGGCGGTTGGCACATCGGCATGGCCGGTCAAAATGATGATCGGCACACACAAGGGCTCTTTCGACAACCGCTCTTGCAACGACAGACCGCTGATATTCGGCATACGGACGTCGAGCAGCAAAACCCCGGGCGCCTGCGAGTCGAACTGATTCAAGTAATCCAGGCCGCTGGAAAAACATTTCGACTTCAATCCGATCGAAATGAGCAACACCGACATCGATTCAGAATAGGCCGGGTCATCATCAACGATGTATACGATCGGTTCGCGATTCATGGCGACCCCTGTCCGCTCAAAACTGGCAGAAGAATTGAAGCGAAATGCCGCTTCCGTCGCAAGAAGGCGGGCGAAGTCCGCCGAAATGCGCGGATCGGAAGTCGATTATGCCGACTTTTACTGTCCCCTGACCAACCGCTTGCCGCGCGGAGGAGGCACGCGTCACCTCCGTTAGACGGCGGAATTCCGCCTATACGTGCGCCATGGCATGACTGTTTTGCCACTGCGACGTGGATTTCATCTCGCCGATCAATCCCCATTCGCTGTATTGTGGGGCTTGCGTAATTTTCTGCAAGTGCGGTGCCAAAACGGCGCTGCGGAAAAAGGCAATTGGGCCAGAATTCTTTGAAATGCCATAAAACCCAGAGGAAAAGTCGCTCGCTGCCGAGGAAAAACCTCGAACCGCCGACGACGGCTGCGGACTCGATGCCGACCGCATTCTCGCCAAAGCCATCGTTCGTCGTATTGAGTCGCGGCGAACGTGCGAGCGTCGAGCTTGCGAACACCGCTTCCCGCGTTCGCCCAAGCAAGCGACGACGCATGCGGCAAGGCCACGATGGCCGCGGCGCAGGGCTACGAAACCGCCGACTGGTGGCGGGCTCTGTTGGTGTTCGCTCTGACCATCGGCTGGCGCATTGAAGAGATTTTGCAATTCAAACGGGACGACCTGGACCTGGACACCGGCGCGATTATGACCCGCGCGGCGACGAACAAGGGGAAGCGCGACGACTGCGATTATCTCCCGCCGACGGCAATCGACCACCTGAAACGCCTTGCCCATTTCGGGCCGATGGTATTCTTCTGGCCGCACGACCATCGGGACGCTATGGGTTGAATTCCACTGGATTCAAAAGGCGGCTGGAATCAATCTGCCATGCCCTTATGCCGATCGGCACGAATGCACCGACTGCTGCCACTGCTACGGCTTCCACGCGTTGCGGCGCGGCTATGCGACGCTGAACGCGGACCGCATGCCCGCCCCGGTGTTGCAGAAGAAAATGCGGCACAAGTCTTTCACGACCACGCTGCGATACATCCAACTATCCGACAAGATGAAGAAAGCGACAGAGGCGGTTTTCGTGCCAGACTTTTTGATCACCAAGGCGAGCGGCTGAACCGTGGAAGTTTGAAAACGGGTGGCAGTTTTTTGGAAGGTTGAAAACCGCGAATCGACGTAAGTCATTAGGCCCGCCTGGACTCGAACCAGGAACCAACAGATTATGAGTCTGCTGCTCTAACCGATTGAGCTACGGGCCCGCCTCCCTGGCGAGACTAACAGAGCCCTAGCGGGTTCGCAAACCCCGTCCGGGAATTTGGGAATTTGCCGCTCTTGGCGGCGGGGATAGCAAACGGTTGCAATGCAGAGGCCGTAGTACGCCGCCCTGGATGCGTGCGGCAATTTCGTCTGACCGGCATTCAGCCACCGACGGCGAGCCGTCATAGTGGTTCTGGCCATGAATCGGGCGCCATGATCTATTGCCGCGGGCCCCTGGATTGTCTTGCCGCGGAGCAATCAACTACCATGGCAGTTGCCACGCTAACGGCTTTGCGCCGCAGAACGCCGAACGGAAACTGTCCCAATGAACACGATCGTCGCCACAGCGATCCTGCTTGTCGCCTCCCCCGCCCTCGCCGCCGATCCGGTGATGCATCGTGATTTGCCCTATGCCGGGGCACAAAGCGATAAGGCTCGGCCGAAAAACAATTTCTCCACAGAGCCTTCTCCCCTTGCGCCAGAGGGCAGGGTGCGGGGTTCAAAAAGCGGAAGTTATTTTTCGGCCGAGCTTAAGCAGACTCTTGATGTCTATGCTCCAAGCCGGGGCAAAGACCATCCGATCGTGTTTTGGATTCATGGCGGCGGCTGGCAAAGCGGCGACAAACAAGACGTGGATAAGAAACCGCCGGCTTTCGTCGAGAAGGGATTTGTGTTCGTTTCGACGAATTATCGATTGTTTCCCGCCGTGACGCCCAAGCTGATTGCCCAAGACGTGGCAAAAGCGCTGAGGTGGACCCACGATCATGCTACCGAGTTCGGCGGCGATCCGAACGCGATCTTCGTGATGGGTCATTCCGCCGGAGCGCAACTGGCGGCCCTGATTTGCACGGACCAGCGCTACCTGAAGGCCGAGGGCCTGCCGCTCTCGATTGTCAAAGGCTGCATCCCGGTCGATGGCGACACCTACGATCTGCCGATGCAGATTGCCACTGTGGAAAAGAAGCGAGCAGATTTTTTTAGACGAGCCTTTGGCGACGAGCAAAGCCAAAAAGATTTGTCGTCGGTCATGCACATCGCCCGCGGCAAGGGCATTCCGCCGTTCTTGCTCGTCTATGTCGCAAATCATCCGGAAACACGGCCACAAGCCGAGCGGCTCGCCAAAGCCCTGCAAGAAGCCGGCGTTTCGGCGAAGCTGTTTGCTGCCGAGAGAACGAATCACGTCAAGCTCAATGCCGACATGGGCCCGCCCGACGACAAGCCGACCCAAGCGGTTTTCGAATTCACGGAGGGAGTGTTGGAGAGGCGGTAACTTGTTTGGCGGCAATGGTAGACGTGGTTCGCGTGGGAAACGGCAGTCATGGCAGATATCAAGGGCTATCGGCTCTACGTCAATCTCGGAGCCTCGCAGGTCAGGAAGCGGCTCAAAGGAGTGGGGTTCGGCGTGAGGAAAATTGAAACCGCCGGCCGGGGCCAGGCCGTCATCATTCATACTGCAACTGGCGATCACCGCCGCAAACTATGCGCCTTCTTCGAGGGGCTGATTGAACGGTCTCCTGGGGAAGAACAGGACAAAGATTGACGCGGCTTTCGGCTTGGCATCCGGCCGCCGGCAACGCAGAATTGCACTATGTGGCGAAATCATCTAGTTCGTGTCGGAGCGATGGGCCACGTCGGCCGGTTCACCGCCGTCGATGCGGTCGGCTATCCACGCGGCCGAAAGGTCGTTCTGCGAACCGCGCGCGGTTTGGAAATCGGCGAAGTGCTTGGCGCGGCCAACGATGCGGCCGGACCAACTCAGCCCGACGGCTCGATTCTTCGCGCGATGACGGTCGAAGACCAACTGCTCGAGGCCCGGCTGGAAAAGAACCGCCAGGCGGCCTTCGACGCTTGCACCGAGAAGATTCTCGGGCTGGGAGTCTCCGCCACGCTCATCGATGTCGAGCATCTCTTCGATGGTCGGTCGCTGTTCTTCTATTTCCTTGGCGTGGTGCCGCCGGAATTGGAATCGCTGGCCGGCGAACTGGCGCAAGCCTACGATGCAGCCGCCGAATTCGGCCGCTTTGCCGACACGCTGGCGACCGGTTGCGGCCCGGGCTGCGGAACCGACGAAGCGAGCGGCGGCGGCTGTTCGAGCTGCGCAGCCGGCTGCGCCGTCGCGGGAGCATGCAGCACCCGAAAGCATTGAAACAAGGGGCGAGGGGTGAAGGGTGAGTAAGACGTCGCGGGAGGATGCAGCACCCGAAAGCATTGAGCCGGCGGTTGTACGTAACGCCCCCTTGCCAAGAACCGTTTAACTTCTTGAAAGGCGAGATGATTTATACGACCGGCCTTTTCCCTTGCCCCGGCATTTATGCCGGGGACCACGACGAAAATTGGGGTATTTTCGGCCCGCTTCAGCGGGCTTACCGAAGCGGCGGCTTTAGCTCGGGAATGACCGTTGAACGTCGGGCGCTGCCAGATAGCTAAAGCCGCCATCGGTCAACCCCGTGAACGGGGCGGAAAGGCGCGATGACTGGGCTCGACGCCCCAGGCTTAAAAGCGCTTAAGAGCCTGGGCTACGGAAAAGCAAATTTCGGTTGTTCGCAAATGCTGCATCGCCCCACCATCGCCACCGCCGTCGAACAAATGCGGCAGGGCCATCTTACCTCCGGCGAATTGGTCGACCGCTGCCTGCGGCAAATTCGCGATAGCGACGATTCGATTCGCGCATGGGTCCGTGTCGATGACGCATCGGCCCGAGCGACGGCCGACGAGCGCGACCGCCAGGCCCGCAGCGGCGAAATTGCCGGTCCGCTGCACGGCATTCCCGTCGGCATAAAAGACATCATCGACGTCGCCGGCCTGCCGACCGTCGCCGCCGCGCCGTGGCGAACCGCTCACATTGCCGAGCGGGATGCGCCGCTCGTGGCGCGTCTCCGTGCGGCCGGCGCTGTGATTCTCGGCAAAACAGTCACGACGCAATTCGCCTATGTCGATCCACCGCCGACCCGAAACCCTTGGAATTTGTCGCACACTCCCGGCGGATCGAGCAGCGGGTCGGCGGCAGCGGTGGCCGCCCAAATGTGCTGGGGGGCCGTGGGCACACAAACCGGCGGCTCCGTCATCCGGCCGGCCGCGTATTGCGGCGTCGTCGGCGTCAAACCCACGTTCGGCAGCATCGACGCCGCGGGCGTGTTCCCGCTCAGCCGCGAGTTGGACACGGTGGGGCTGATGGCGTCGTGCGTCGACGATGCGCGTGTGATTCTCGGCGTGCTTCAAGGCCGGCCGATCGCGGCGGCAGCGGCCGAACGCCGCGAGCCAGTCTCGCTCGGATTCGTCGATGAATTTTTCATGGCTTGGGCCGAGGAGCCCGTGCAGGAGGCGATCGACAGGGCGCTCGAAGCGCTCCGCGCGGCGGGGGCAAAAATACATGCCGTGTCGCTCCCCGCCAGTTTCACTGCCGCCCATGCCATGCATCGGCGAATTATGGCCAACGGCGCCGCCGAAGTGCATCGCGAACAATTCGCCCGCCACGCAGCCGATTACGCCCCGCGAATCGCCGAGCTGATCCGCGAAGGACTGGCCATCGCTCCCAGCGATCTTGAAGACGCTCGTTCCCATCAGCGCCGCTTCATGGCCGACATGGCCGCGATGTTCGCCGGCGGCGAAGCGAGCGGGCTAGTTCTCGTTATGCCGGCCACGGTCAGCCCACCGCCACCGCGACTCGACACTACGGGCGACCCGCGCTTCAACGCTCCCTGGACCTACGCCGGCCTCCCCGCCGCGACGATTCCCTGCGGCCAAACCCCCGCCGGCTTGCCGATCGGCCTGCAATTGGTCGCCGCCCGCGACGCCGAAGAACAATTGCTGAATGCCGCCGCCTGGTGCGAGAGAGGGGTTGAACCGGCGAGTGCCGATTAACCTCGAACGTGGCTCGACCTTTGAAGCGGAATATATTGGGTGATGGCAGAGTGGACCGCGCGCCGAGGAAGCCCCTGACTTCGACCCTTGGAGGCGACGACAAGGCTCACGATTTTTCTCTGGATTAAAAGGACGCAGTGGAGGGAATCCGCACCTGAAAAAGGGGATGGGGCACCGGTAGTGGCTTGCTAAATCGTCCTGCCAGCCCGATGTTCCGAGCCAGCCAATTCTTCAACCAACGGCTGCGAGCAGGGGCGGCCATTCGCCGGCCCGTCATTCGCCGCGGGCGCCTAATTGGGCGAGCAGTTCGCTCATTTCGCCGGCGGCGTGGGCATTGCCTTGGATGCGCGCTTGCTCGATGCCCTCGCGAAGCGCGGTGCGGGCCTCGGCAATCCGATCTTGCGAAACCAACTGCTGGGCGGCCATGAAAAAAGCCGGCACATACGGCGGCTCGTCGCGCTGCAATTCGGCAAGACGCGCGAGGCTGCCCGCTCGGTCCCCCTCCTTGTCGAGTTCCAACGCCAGCGCGTAGCGAAGGAACACGTCGCGCGGATCGTCGGCCAACATGGCTTCGAGTTTTTCGCGGCGAGAAGACATGAAGGTAGGGTTAGGGGATAGGGTGAGGGGTTAGGGACGAAGAGTCGCGCGAACGGGCGATGGCGGGGCGGCTTCGAACCGATTACAGGCCGCCGGTGATTTTTAGGAGTTGGCCAGTTTTGGGGGCGCCGGGTTTGGCATCGGCGGGGCGGGCGGGGCCGAGGATCGTAACATACAAGACGCCGTCGGGGGCGAAGCACAAGGCGGTCGGCCGATCGAGCGATGTGATTTTGACGGCCTTGACGCCCATTTCGCCGCCACTTTCGCTCGCATCGAGCCGATACAACCCCGCCTTGGCAGCATCCGCCCAAGCCGCGTCGACGGCATACAGCAGACCGGTTTGTGGGCTATACGCCAAGCCGGCGATGTCCAATAACCCGGTCGGCAGGTTGAGCAGCAATTTGCCGTTCGACGGATTGTAGAACGAGAGCGAACTGTCGGGCGACTTGTCGAGTTTTCCGCCTTCGCCGACGACCAGTTCGTTTCGTTTGCTGATCACGAGCGCCGACGGATTGCCGGTGTGGGCCAATTTCGCGGTGGCGATGAGTGGTCGCAAAGGGGCAAAAATCATTTCGTGGTGCTTGTCTTTCGCCTCGGGCGTCCAGGCCCGAGATACCAACCCGCCGGCATCGCCGTGGGAAGTTGCGAAGATCGCATACGGGACCAGTTCCGAGCCCTCGGTCGCACCCGGCGAACGCGTGCCCTGGCGATGCGTCGATGCGGCGGCTACCGCGTAGAACCAACTTTCGCCCGTCGCGCTTTGAGCCTCTGGCTTTTCACCATGGCTATCGGGCTGGATCGTCAACACCTTTTTGGCGTCGTCGAGCGAAAGGGGCTTATTGTTTGCCGGCAGGCTAAACAACCGCACGGCGTCTTTTCCCGGCCCTTCCCCACCGCTGCCCACGACGAGATACTCCGTCGCGGGAAAAAAAGCCAACCCTAGCGGCCCGGCCCGCAGCTCCGGCAAGTCGGGCGCTTGTCCAACCGGAAAGCCGGTGATCGCCGGCAGCGGCTTGGCATCTTTGCCGGGCACGATCCGCACCACGCGCCCCGCGCCGCTTTCGGATACGAACAGATCGCCGCCGTTTGGCCGCACGACCACCGCCAGCGGAGTGTCGAGCCCGGCGACAACGGTCTCCGTCTTCACCGCCGGAGCGGCGGAATCGGCGATTGCGAAATTCGAAGCGGATGCAAGCAATCCAACCGCGAGCAACAGAAGCAATCCCCAATAGGGGCAATCGCGAGACGGCGGGCGAGTTCGATTCATCGATGCTCCGGTAAATTTCAGAACGCGCGAAACCGCAAGCGAGAAGCGGCGGTTTGCACAGGCATTCAACTCGTCGCGACGCCCAATCCGTTACCTTAGCGCCGGATGCGATTGTTCGTAGGCCGAGATGCTTTCTTCATGGGCCAGCGTAAGGCCAATGTCGTCGAGACCGTTCAACAGGCAATGCCGCCGAAATGGCTCGATCGGAAACTCGGTCGACCATCCATATTCATCGCTGACCATGCAGCTTTCAAGATCGATCGAAAGTTTGTAGCCGGAATGCTCGGCCGCGCGGCGGAATAGTTCGTCGACCACATCGTCGGGCAGGCGGACCGGCAATAGGCCGTTCTTGAAACAGTTGTTGTAGAAAATATCGGCGAAACTCGGCGCGATCAGCGCACGAAAGCCGAAATCGGCCAGCGCCCAAGGAGCATGCTCGCGGCTCGAGCCGCAGCCGAAATTTCGCCGCGCCAGTAGCACGCTCGCGCCGCGCAGCTCCGGCCGATTCAATTCGAAATCGGGATTTTCCGTCCCATCTTGATTCAATCGCCAATCGAAGAACAGATATTGCCCGAAACCGGTCCGTTCGATCCGTTTGAGAAACTGCTTGGGAATGATCTGATCGGTGTCGACATTCGAGCGATCCAGCGATGCGACCAGCCCAGTGTGTTTTACGAATGGCTGCATAAATTTCGATGTTCAAATTTGGATTAGAAGCCGGCCAACGCGCGAAACCGCAAGCGAGCCACCGCCCGCAATTTATCTTTTTTCTCGCCCCTAGCCCCTCGCCCCTCGCCCCTCGTGATACTTCCACCCCCGGATATCGACGAAATGACCGGTCACCGCGGCAGCGGCGGCCATGGCCGGCGAAACGAGGTGCGTGCGGCCGCCGCGGCCCTGGCGCCCCTCGAAGTTGCGATTGCTCGTCGATGCACAGCGCTCGCCCGGCTGCAAGATATCGGGATTCATCCCAAGGCACATACTGCAACCGGCCTCGCGCCATTCGAAACCGGCTTGGCGAAAGATTCGATCGAGCCCTTCCGCCTCGGCTTGCTGTTTCACTTGCCCGCTGCCGGGCACGACCATCGCATGCACGCTCGCCGCGACGCGATAGCCGCCGATCACGGCCGCCGCGGCCCGCAGGTCTTCGATCCGGGCGTTGGTGCACGAACCGATGAACACGCGGTCGAGCGGGATCGAGGTGATCGGCATGCCCGGCTTGAGGTCCATATATTCCAGCGCCCGAACCGCCGTTTTGCGTTCGTCGTCGTTGGCGAAGCCCGACGGATCCGGTACGGCCGCATCGACGGCCACCACCTGCCCGGGGTTCGTGCCCCAGGTGACTTGCGGCGTAATCTCTTTCGCATCGTAAATTTCGACGCGATCGTACACCGCGCCGGGATCGCTCGGAAGCTGTTGCCAGCGAGCCACGGCCGCATCGAAATCCTTCGGGGCAAACTCGCGGCCGCGGAGATAATCGTAGGTGGTTTGATCGGGCGCGATCATGCCGGCCCGAGCCCCGGCCTCGATCGACATGTTGCAAACCGTCAGCCGCTCCCACATTTTCAGCGCCCGGACGACGCTGCCGGTATATTCGATCACGTAGCCGGTGCCGCCGTCGGTCGTGATCCGGCCGATGAGCCAGAGGATGACATCCTTGGCCGTCACGCCGGGGGCCAATTGGCCGTCGACGCGCAGCTCGAATGTTTTGGGGCGCGTTTGCCGCAGCGTTTGCGTGGCCAGCACATGCTCGACTTCGCTGGTGCCAATGCCGAAGGCCAGGGCGCCCAGCGCGCCGTGCGTGGCGGTGTGGCTATCGCCGCAAACGATCGTCATGCCCGGCTGCGTCAGACCCAACTCCGGCCCGATGATGTGGACGATCCCCTGCTTGCGATTGTCGAGATCGTAGTGCCGGACGCCGAACTCCCGGCAATTGGTCCGCAGCGTTTCGATCTGCTGCCGCGAAATCGGATCGGCGATCGGCAGCGAGCGATCGGTCGTGGGCACATTGTGATCGGCGGTGGCCACCGTCCGCTCCGGCCGGCGAACCCTTCGGCCCGCCAAACGCAATCCTTCGAACGCCTGCGGGCTGGTCACTTCGTGCACCAAGTGCAGATCGATATACAGGATATCCGGCTGCCCGGGCTCGGAATAAACCCGATGCGCATCCCAGATCTTATCGACCATCGTGCGCGGTTTTTGCGACCCGTTCGAAGCGGCCGGCGAAGAGCCGGCGGCATTGGTGTGCGACGAATTCGACATGGCGAGCAGATGACCCTCAAAAAACGCGAGAAAGCGGCCTGTTTGGCGGCAAGTAGCCAAGTTTATATCAAACCCAATTATACCCGCGAACCGGACATGGGGCAGTGGGCGGACGTGGCGTCATTCTGGCAGACCGAACCAATCTTGAAATGTCGCCCTCAGCTTGGCGAAGGCCGGGTCAAGGCACCGGCGCAAGCTCACCGTTGCCGCCAAGCGAAAGTAAATGCTGGATGACCTTGGTGTTCGCCGTTCGCGCAGGACTCGCTCGAGAGCCTCTTTGGGCTTAACCGGCTTGCCCAGCGCGTCGTTCGAGAAGCCTTGCAACTCTAACCACTGGCGAAGACTTCCAACTTCGTCTGGCCACGCAAGCACTGTTGCGATAGGAGGCGAATCACTCCAAACCCATGCTTCCAATTCCGGTTCGATTACGACAGCCGCACAACGATCTTTCCAGCCCCGGCTTGCCAGTCGATTTTCGATGTCCGCCTCAAGTCCGACCCTGTCAATTGCCTCACGTCCGCAGCCTTCGTGGTCGTGGATCACGAGGGCGTACTTATAGAGTCGAGTAAAACTCGCGAGAAAATCTTGGCACCGCAAATGGCATCCTGGATCACTTTCTGGATGAACAAAGATCTTGTGCCTCACTGCTCGAATGCTGAGCGATTCTTTTCTGGCCAGAATGCCCTGTATGTTAAGTTCGATATTCTTATCCGCAGCCAGAACCACGAGATCGAGGCTAGCGTGAGAAGTGATCAACTCAGCACCCCACCGGGTAAGCGTTCACGATGTTTTGTCGCTTTCCGGAGATTGATTGCCTGATTTTAGCTGGCCTGTGGGTGGAGCGGTAGCGCGGAGATGTGTTCCAGAGTGGCAGGCGGAAGAGGAGCGGCAGGGTAAACGACAGCGCCGCTA
>DATAWG010000077.1 GCA_036267355.1 Pirellulales bacterium
CGAATCGCCGTGGGAATCTCGGCATAGTGAACCTTCTGGCAGCAGGGACAAAAACCGGCGTGCCCACGATGTTCGCTGATCTCGATGGGCGTGGCAACGATTTCCACCTGCTGGACGACGCGCGGCTCGACCTTCCGCGACTGGAGCTCGCCGCCGCAGTCGGGGCAATGCGTCAGACAATAATCGAACGTATGGTCGATTTCGTCGGGAGCAAACGGGATCCGCTCGTGTCGCGGATGACCGGGCTGCGCACCCCGTTTCCGTTTGCCACCACTGGCGGCGGCGGGACGCGGCGGCTTGATCAAGTCGCTGGAAGGCGGTTTGGAGGAGTTGGCCGAGTTCTTGTTGGCCTTGGCCAACTCGGCTTCCAGAACGGCCAATCGTTGCTCCAGGCCTTCAACGCGTCGCTGAAGGACTTCGCAATTCGGGCACGGCTTGTCGGCGGGCTGCGTCATAGCGCCGCCAAGTTACCCGATCACCTACAAAACCTCGAATACCGATTTACCCAAAAATCCGTGAACGCTTACGAATCGCTACAAGCTGTGCGTTACCTCGCCGCCGTACCAAAATTCGTTCGACTATACCGACATCTATCGGCCCGAGCTTTTTCTCGGGGGCTTTATGGCAACACAAGCGGAGCTAAAGGCATTAAGGCAACACACAATTCGGTCGCATGTTCAGGCGAATTGGCCGCGCCCCACTGACGAGGAACTAGGCGGAATCCTTTGAGGAGTCGTGAATAGGTTGCGGAATGGCTCCGAGCACCTCTGGGAGCTCCGGATTCCGCTAAGGGTGCAGGCGTATTTTGAGGACATGCGGACAGTTCTTCGCCAACTGCTCGATCTCGCGGAGCCGAAGGCGCAACTCTGGTTCGTTGTTGCGACATCAGCGTACGCTGGAATCGAGGTGCCCGTCGACTTTATTTGCGCCGAAATCGCAAGTGATATCGGATGGTCGGTTCGTGAAATCGGAGTCTTGCGAGATTTGCGATCGTCCGGCCAACATTGGAACAGGCTAAATGGCAACACCGAGCGGCGTGTGGCGCTGCGCGAGAGCGTAATCGTACTTTCGAGGTAACAAGCCTGATGCCAGAACCGACGAGCGCCGGATGCGACGCACGCGGCGCACGTCCGAACATGCCACGCGTGCTTTGGGTGGCTACCGACGACCAACGCACTGAGTCGTGGCCGCGATCCTGTCGTGCGGCCTTACTTCGGCGGGCGCAGCAGGGCTTGGATTGCCGGCTGGGTCTTGTTTTCTTGCGTCACGAGCGTCGGCGGCATGGGCTGGTTTTTTTCGACTTTTTCGCCCTTGAGCGCCGCGGCGGCGGCTTTGACGGCCAGTTCGCCCATCCGCACCGGGTCTTGTAGCACCAGCGCGTCGATGATTTTTTGATCCAAGGCGTCGGCGATGACTTCCGTCGAATCGAAGCCGACGAAGCGGATGTGCCGGCCTTGCGATTGGGCCGTTTTCAAGGCGTTGATCGCGCCGATCGTGCCGTCTTCGTTCGAGGCAAAAATGCCGGCCAGATCCGGGTGGCTGAGGATCATGTCTTGGGCCATGCGGTTGGCCGACTGGGCGTCGCTCTTGTGGAATTGCTCGGCGACGAGTTCGACCTTCGTGCCTTTGATCGCTTCGCGAAAACCGTCTTCGCGATCCATCGTGCTGGCCGAGCCGGGGTCGTTGCGGAGCATGGCCACTTTGCCGCCGTCGTTGCCGAGCAGCTTGACCATTTCGCGGCCGGCCATGCGTCCGCCCTCTTTATTGTCGGTGGCGACGAAAGACGTGTAGTCGTCGGTGTCGACCGCCGAATCCATCACCACGACGGGAATTTGTTTGTGGGCATTGCGGATCGGCTCGGCCAGGGCCTTGGCGTCTTGGGGCGCGATGACCACGGCCACGGCCCCCTTGGCCATCATGTCGCTGAGCAGCCGGATTTGGACGTCGGTGTCGGTCTCGCGGGCCGGGCCGTCCCAATCGATGGCGACATGCGATTCCTCGGCACCTTTTTTGGCCCCGGCATGGACCATTTCCCAGAAGGTGGAGTTGGTGGATTTCGGAATGACGGCGATTTTTGCCACTGCCGCCGGCCGATTGCAGCCGGCAAACAACACTCCTGCCATCGATAAACAACAAACCACTGCAATGCTTCGCCTCATGGCCAACTCCCCCGCGTGTGCGTTCGATCCAATCCGGAATAGAACGGCTAGTATAGCGGAGCGCGGAGAAATTTTCGCCCGTGCGGCGAACCTTCCGGCGGCAAGCCCGTCGTGGCATGCCTCGACCCGACCGCAAGCGCATTGCGCGGGGGCCATTTCGGTTCGCTCGCCGAATCGAATTTTCGCGAACGCACTGGGCCGCCGCGTTGTTGTCAGCCTCATTTCATGGGGCCGGCGACAAACACCCTTACTTCGTCGTGGTCTCGCCGGGCTTTTGGACGGTGACCGGCTCGATCGGCGATGGGCCAATGGTCGACGCGGGGCCCGGAAGGGAATCGGACGCGGCAGCCGTCGCAGGTTGAACCGGCTTCTGCGTTTGCTCGATCGATGTCTGTTCGGGCGCTTTCGGCGACGGCGACTTGACGGGAATTACGCTTGCCGGCGATTGAACGGTCGTCGAATTCCCGGTCGCGTCCTC
This sequence comes from Pirellulales bacterium, assembly GCA_036267355.1. Classification (NCBI taxonomy): domain Bacteria; kingdom Pseudomonadati; phylum Planctomycetota; class Planctomycetia; order Pirellulales; species Pirellulales bacterium. The sequence continues at coordinate 2,638 of DATAWG010000077.1, forward strand.
GTTCGAATTGCTTGTGGAACCGCTCGTGGCTGGAACCGCCGGGCCGGAGCCTGAATGGGTCGGCTGGGCGGTCGCTGGTTTCGCCGCTCCCGATGCGACGTCGCCCGAGAATGTCGACACCAGCGATTTGTTCATCGTGAATCCGACGAGGAACCAGCCGTTTGTCTCGCTGGAAACGAACGATCCGGCCGGGCCGAAATAATGGCTCACCGTTTCGAATTCGGGTAGTGTTCGGCCGTCGATCTTTTGCTTGCGCGGAGCGCCGTCTTTTCCATCGCCGAGCACTGCGTTGAGCAGTTGGCCGAGCATCGTTTCCGATTGCGGCATGCGGCCCGTGCGAATCAATTCGTAGGTGGGCCGATATTCCTCGGAGGTGCGCGAAAACAAGCGAAAGCTGATCTGATTGGCGCCGAGCTGTTTCGCCTGTTCCGCGATCAGCCGATAGTCGGGGCAACCAGCGAGGCCCTCGTTCTCGTGGGCTTGATGAAGCACTTTCTCCAAGAAGCTCATGTGCGATGCGACGAACAAATGCCCGTAGGCGACGGTCATGGCCGAGTTCGTGGGGATCAGCCGATCTTCCTTTGCGTGTTTCGCGTCGGACTGGCGGGCATCGTCGTCGGCCCGATCGGCATGCTCGACGCCATCCGGGTTTTCGATTTTCACGTCGGGCACGGCGACTTGCTCATCGCTGATTTCCCAAATCACGTGCCCTTCGAATTCGCGACGGACGGCGTCACCCTTCATCAGCTTTTCAAGGGTGTCGGCCAGCATTTTTTCGTTGGTGCCCTCGACGGCCACGAGCAGCCGTTCGCTCTTGGTGTTGATCGGCAATTGATAGTCGCTGATGATCGTGACCCGATTGCCCAAGTTGCCGATGAAATCTTTCACCACGTCGACCTTGGGTCCGTCGGGGTCGTTTTTCAGGCTATCGAGAACGTCGTGAAAGACGCCTTTCTCGGCCATTATTTCGTCGACCAGCGTTTCGCTCGCGGCAAATGCCGTTTTGACATCGACATTGAAGCTGGTGTAGGTGGCGACCTGTTTCGGAACCCAGGCTTGCGGCTCCAGATCGCTTCCGACCGGGAAATTCAACATCCGCGCGGCCAGATCGTATTTCTCGCTAGTCGATTCATGCCCCGGCAGCGGCGGAGCGTACACCATCGTGCGATGAATCAGCTCACACTTGTCGGCCGAGAAGTTGACGAATCCGCCGACCCCTTGCACCGCCGTAAAGCCTTGGTTCTTCAGGGCCTGGTAAATGTCGATCCCGCGGCGCCGTTCGCGGGTCGTCAGCGAGCGAATCATTTCGACGTAGCCGAAGGGATCGACGAACCACCGCAAGTGGGGCTTGGTGGCGCCGGCCGATCGCGCACAGCGAGTCATGATGCTGTCGAACGATTTTAAGTTGGCGAGGCTATCTTTTCGGCCATCTTTGGCGGCCGCAACGATCGACTGCAGCACGTCAGGATCGTCGGAGGCGGCAAGCAGATCGCCGGTGAGAATGTAGGCCACTTGCTGGATACGCCGCTGGCCCTCTTGCTGCGGCAGCGCGAAGATCACCGGCGCGCCGTCGTCGTGCGGCATGCGTTGCGCGCCGCGACCGGTCAATCGGGCATCGATCTTGGCCACGAGCGCCGCGGCTTGTTGTTGATGCCCCGTCACATCCACCAGCACGACGACGGCCATGCGTCCCGGGCCCGGCCGAACCGTGGCCAGGCTCACCTCGCCGCCGGGGACGCCGTTGAAGTCGTCCCACGAGAGGCCGAGGCCTTGCAACCGCTGAACGCCGTTTTCGTGCAGTTGGCGCTGGAAGTCCTTGACGAAATCCTGCAGCACCGGGTCGTTGACGAGCAAACCCCATTGCGATCGATTGAAGGCGTCGCGCAGGGCTTCGATATCACCGATCGACACGTAGCCCTTCGTCGTGTCGGGCAGCAGGTTCTCGCTTTTGGGCGCGGCGTTGGCGGCGCTGCCCAGGAGCATCGCCACGCAACCGCACGCGAATCGAAACGCCGCCAATCCATTGCTCCGCGACAACAGACGGGTCACAGGATGCTCCTTGCCAAATAACAGGCTAAATCACCGCAGAAGTTCGTGAATCGTATCAGGTCGGAAAGCCTGACGGTTGGCGCCACCAGTCCAGCTTGCAAGCGATGCGAATGCCGCGTCGGATCCGAATCGGGTCGTTGATATGCACCACAGGCTAACCGCGGATGTTTCGCGACCGCGCGAAGGATCGCCGCCGCGCCGCGTTCGTCCGGATACAGGTTGTATCGGAATCCCGGGGCGAGACTCTTATGCGACAGTTGGCAAATGGTTAGATTGCAACGCTGCCGCAGACGCGGTAAACCACGCCGATGGGGAGCTGCGATAGCGTTGCTGGCGGCGAAATTCGATAGTTTGCGGAAATCAGCGTGAGTGTAACGTCACCGCGTGTTTCATTGGATTGAAATCGCGCGTCGCGCGGGTGTGGAAAGTCCGTCCGCCACGAGGCGTTATCGAAAACGCGTCCCATACAGGGCCAAGGTCGTTGCGATGCCCGATTTTCGAAGCGAAAGCCTGAGCTACGATCCGATTCATGGCTACATCCCGTTTGTCTCGGGAAGCGGCCTGCCGGACGGAGAAATCGGCGAGCGGCAAATCATCGATCATCCCTGGCTGCAGCGGATGCGGCAGATTCACCAATTGCAAACCGCGTGGTGGGTGTTTCCGGCCGCCGAGCATACGCGGTTCCAACATGTCGTCGGAGTCATGCATCTGGCGAGCCGGGCCGTGGCGGGGCTGTATGAAAGTCTCAAGCAGGTTTGCCCCGATGTGCCCAGCCGCGGATATGTCGAGTCGCTGATGCGATTGGCCGGCCTGCTGCACGATGTGGGCCATGGGCCGTTCGGCCACTTTTTCGACGAACACTATCTTTCGCGTTTCGGCTTGACGCACGAGACGCTTGGCAGCGTCGTCATTCGCGACGAAGTCGGCGACCTGATCCGCCGCATTCGCCGCAATCCGCAAAGCCGCTTGGAAGACGGCGAAACGCTCGATCCGGCACAAATCGCCCTCTTGATCACTCGCCCGCGAGCGGAAGATTCGAACTCCGTCCCGCGGTGGCTACGGTTCTTGCGCAGCTTGTTTAGCGGCATCTACACGGTCGACAACATGGATTTCGTACTACGCGACGCCTACATGTCGGGCTATAGCGATCGGGCATTCGATCTCGACCGCTTGCTGCGCTACAGCTTTTTCAGCGAGGCTGGTTTGACGATCCATAGCCGCGGCGTCGGAGCGCTGTTGCGGTTTATCGGCGTGCGGGCCGAACTGTTTCGCACGATCTATTTCCACCGCACCGTGCGCGCGATCGACATTGCCTTGGCCGAACTTTTCGACGCCAGCCGGGATTGGCTGTTTGCAGGCAACCCGCTCGAACACCTGGCCGAATATCAGCATTTCACCGAATGGTCGCTGCTGGTCGACGTGGCCCGCTGGCCGGATTCGCCCGATGCCCGGAAGCGCGAAGTCGGCCTCCGCTGGCGCGACCTGCTCTCGCGCAACGTGCATTGGAAGATGATCTGCCAGCGGAACCTGGTCTATGGCGCGGCCGATGCTGAAGCGGCCAGCATTTTCAGCAATCCGCAATTCGTGGAACAGGCGATTCGCAGGCTGCTGCCGCCCGAAATACGCGAAATGCGCTTCGTCGTCGATCTGGCCCGGCATGTCCACCGGCCGCACACGCGCGGGCCGGCCGCCGGGCAGAACTTTTTGTTCGACGAATCGCACCAGAAAACGCGCCCGCTGACCGACGATCAGCTCTTTCGCCAGCTTCCGGTGAGCCACCATATCTGCCGCATTTACGCCGAAAGCGACGAGCATCGTGGCCCGCTGGCCGACGCGCTCGATCAACTTCTCGGCCCGGGCGGAGCCGATGATCTGACGAATGTATAGCCGAGGCGAGGATCGGCCGAGAGAATGCAGACTCACGCGGAATCGCGGAGGCCCCGGAAACACCTTCCGAATAATGGCTTGTTCTGCAAAAACTCAGAGTCAACAATAGAAATCGGTTTGGCAATCAATGCAGCAATCGATTGGGTGCCGTATGAAGCTCTTCATTTCGTTGCTCGCGATTCTGGCAGTAAGCAGCGCCCGTGCGGCTACGGCGCTGGCGCCGAGCAATTCGATGCGGTCGCTGAAGATCGGCGACGAAACGCGAACGTATTTGGTGCATGTTCCGAAGAGCTACAATGCAAAGCGGCCGACGCCCGTCGTGCTGATTTTTCACGGAGCGTTCACGAATGCCGCGGTGACCGTTGGCTTCACCGGCATGAACAAAAAGGCAGACGAAGCCGGCTTCATTGCCGTCTATCCAAATGGCACCGGCCTCGGCGATGCAGTTCTGTTTTGGAACGCGGGACAAGCGATCCCCGCGAAGGGCAAGACTCCCGCCGACGACGTGGCATTCGTCGGCAAGGTGCTCGACGATCTGACGAAAGTGGCGAATGTCGATCCGCGGCGGATTTATGCCACCGGGATGTCGAACGGCGGGATGATGTGCTACCGGCTGGCGGCCGAGATGTCGGACCGCATCGCCGCGATCGCGCCCGTCGCAGGCACCATGGCGATCGACAACGCGGCGCCGAAGCGGGCGGTGCCCGTCGTGCATTTTCACGGCAAGGCGGATGAAATCGTCCACTTTGGCGGAATAACGAAAGACGCCGACCGGAAGTGGATCAAATATAAATCGGTCGATGAAACGATGAAGATTTGGGCCAAGATTGATGGCTGCACCGCGGAGCCTAAAGTCGAGAAGCTCCCCGACTCGGCCCATGACGGGACAAGCGTCACGAAGACCACCTATGGCAGCGGCAACGACGGCGCCGAAGTAGTTCTATATGCCATCGACGGCGCCGGACACACTTGGCCGGGCCACGATCCGGTCGTGACATTCCTGGGCCGTTCGACGAAAAACATCGATGCCGACGACCTGATCTGGGATTTTTTCAGACGCCATCCGATGCCTTGATTTTCAGCGTTTCAGAGTGTCGCTTTCCGCGCCGCAGCCAGGCATTCGAAGGCGACGGATTCCGGCAACTCGTCCGCTTGGCGTCGAATGCATCCCGATTTCGGAAATAACCATGTTTCGTGTCACGCGCATTATCGATTTCTGCTATGGCCACCGGCTGTTGAATTACGACGGCAAGTGCAAACACCTGCACGGACATAATGGCCGGGCCGTGATCACGCTCGAGGCTCCTTCGCTCGACGAGCAAGGCATGGTGCTCGATTTCACGGATATCAAACGTGTCGTGAGCCGCTGGATCGACCAGCGGCTCGATCACCAGATGCTTCTGCATCGCGACGATCCGGCCATCCCGGCCCTCACGGCGCTCGGCGAACCGATGTATTTGCTCGATGTGAATCCGACCGCCGAGAATATCGCCCGGCTGATATTCGACTATGCCCGGGAACAAGGTTTTCCGGTGAAGGACGTGAGTCTCTGGGAAACGCCGAATTGCTTCGCAACATACGACGGCGCCTAGCAGCCGGTTAGAGCATTCGACACGGAACGTGTCTTCGCGTGCCACTGTCTGGGATGGGTGCTACTGGCTGGGTGGTGTGCCACTGGCCAGCGAAGTCGGCCAGTGCCGGCCGGCGGCTTGACGTTCCGGCTCGCAGGCGTCTGACACGAGAGCACTTGCCAAACGGCAACATGCAAGAGAGCATCGCCGAGTCCAGCGGCGCTCGCACTGGCCGACTTCGCTGGCCAGTGGCATACGGCCGTCTTCGCTGGCCAGTGGCACACGGCCCACGCCTCGACAATCCCGGCTTCGGATCAATTCGGCTTTCGCCGCGGCTTCTTCGTTTCACCGGTTTCATGTGGCTTCGATTCCTGCGGCAGCGAATCACGTTTCAAGTGGCCGACGGCATACGGAGTATGCCTGCTACGTAGTAGGCACACTCCGTGTGCCGGCGGCGATCGCAGACGGGCTTCGCCCGCGCAGAAACGAAGCGATCGACGCGATCGCGCACATCGCGGCCGACACTGAGAACGCCCATCGCAGGCCGATCATGAAGGGCGCCGCAATCAATTGCGGAAAAAAACTGCCGCCGAGCAGTTGGCTTCGCGATGCAGCCGGAAGGCTCTGCAATACATTGCCGGGCACGAGGGTGCGCATCGGGTTATAGCCCAGGAACGCCGCGAACAACGCCGATGTCGGTGGCAAGTGCGCCACCTGGGCAGCGGTGTTGGCCGGGAGGCCGGCCTTCGTGAGCGGCTCCGTGAGGGCGTTCGGCAAATGGGCGGCCAGCGCGGCGATGACGATGCTAAAGAAAAGCCCGATGCTCAGCAGCGTTGCCGCGTTTTGAAACGTCGACCGCATGCCCGAGCCGGCGCCGCGGTGTTCGGCGGGCAGGCTGTTCATGATGGCAGCCGTGTTGGGCGCGGCAAACATCCCCTGCCCGATGCCCAAAACCGTGAGCCAGCAGGCGAACGGAACGTAGGCAAAATCGGCCGGCAACATCGCCAGGCCGATAAATCCACCGACATTCACCAGCATGCCGACGCTCGTCAGCAAGCGCGAACCAATCCGATCCGAAAGCCATCCGCACACCGGTCCCGACACGCCGAAGCCGACCAGCAGCGGAATCATGTAGATCGCAGCCCACAGCGGCGTTTCCGCAAAGCGGTATCCATGCAGCGGTAGCCAAATGCCTTGCAGCCAGATGATGAGCATGAATTGCAAGCCGCCGCGGGCAAGCGACGCCAGAAAGTTGCTGATATTGCCGGCGGCAAACATGCGAATTCGAAACAACTCGAGCCGAAACATCGGATTCGCCGTCCGTCGCTCGAACACCACGAACACCGCGATCAGCACGAGCCCGACCACGATCCCGCCGATCACCAGCGGATTGGTCCAACCCATTGGCGAGCCGCCGTAGGGCTGAATGCCGTATGTCACCGCAAGAAGGAAAATCGTCAGGCCCGTGGCGAACAGCAGGTTCCCCAACCAATCGATGTGCGGATGCTCGGCCGGGCGAGCTGTTTCGCGGAGCTTCCAATAGGCCCAGAAAGTTCCGAATAGCCCGAACGGCACGCTGATCAAAAACACCAGCCGCCAATGGATGGTTGCCAGCAGGCCGCCCAGGATCAGGCCCGCAAGCGAACCGACAATCGACGCCACTTGGTTGAATCCCATCGCCATGCCGCGCTCATGCGACGGAAAGGCGTCGGTGAGAATGGCCGCGCTATTGGCGAAAAGAAACGCGGCCCCCAAGCCCTGGACAAGCCGGTAGAGGATCAATTGCAGTGCAGACGTGTTGCCGGTGCCCGGCGTGACAGCCAGCAACACGCTGCCGACCGTGAAAACCAGGAACCCCAGATTGTAGAGCTTCACGCGACCAAACAAGTCGGAAATTCGCCCGCAAGTGACCAGTAAACTGGCAGTTACCACCAGATAGCCGAGGAATAGCCACAGGAAATAGTTTGTCTCCGCCGGCGCGAGCGGATTAACGCCAATTCCCTGAAAAATGGCCGGCATCGCGATCAACACGATGCTGGTGTTGGCGAACGCCATGAATACACCGAGGGTGGTGTTCGACAGCGCGATCCATTTGTAGCCCGGAGAGGTTTCGTCCACCGAGCTTGCGGCATCGCGCGGCCGGTTCGCGCGTTGTGCATCGGAATGAGCGTGCATTGGTGCAACCCGTTGGGGTCGAAACATGGTGCAGATAAATTCGCGTGCGGAAGCCAGCAAAACCCGTGCCCTTTGGGGCGAGAGCCGCCGTCGTATAATGGTGGTGCATTTAATCGTTGATCCACGCTCGAGCGATTCACAGGAAGCGATGAACAAGGCATTCGTTCGCGAGCCCGACAACACTGCGGCAGCCCATTGCCCGCGATGCGGTTCGCTGGGGATCGCTGTCGGAGGAGAAACGCTGCGCGCGCATCTGGACGCCAACGCCTTACGGCCTTTGGCCGAGACGGCGTTCTATTGCCCGTTTCCAAAATGCGAAGTCGGTTATTTCGACCAATTCGAGCAGACCGTGGCAGCCGACCTGATCCGCAATCCGGCGTTTCCCAAGGATCCGCAAGCCCCGATCTGCAACTGTTTCGGCTTCACCATCGAAGAGATCGAGGCCGACCTTCGCGACGGCTCGCCAAAGAGAGTTCGCGAGCTATTGACGCGGAGCAAATCGGCCGAGGCACATTGTCAGACGGCCTCGCCGGATGGCCGATGCTGCATGGCCGAGGTGCAGCGCACCTATCTTCGCGCCCGCGGTTTGAGCGGTTAGTGTCGGGCCAGCGAAACAGCGTGTTTTATCAAACACGCCTCCTAGTCAAGATCGACGAAAGTATTTTTATCGTAGCAGGCACACTCCGTGTGCCGTCGGCGCTCCGCGGCGGATTGCGGCGGATTGCGCACAGAGCAGGGCAGACGGCACACGGAGTGTGCCTGCTACGTTGGGCGCAGCTCGCCGCACAATTGCTTTGCGCCACGACCACGCGAATTCCTTGTCAGGATCGCGTAAAGTATTTTTATCGTAGCAGGCACACTCCGTGTGCCGTCGGCGCTCCGCGGCGGATTGCGGCGCATTGCGCACAGAGCAGGGCAGACGGCACACGGAGTGTGCCTGCTACGTTGGGCGCAGCTCGCCGCACGATTGCTTTGCGCCACGACCACGCGATTTCCTTGTCAGGATCGACGAAAGTATTTTTATCGTAGCAGGCACACTCCGTGTGCCGTCGGCGCTCCGCGGCGGATTGCGGCGGATTGCGCACAGAGCAGGGCAGACGGCACACGGAGTGTGCCTGCTACGTTGGGCGCAGCTCCGCCGCCCTGTGGCTCTGAGGTTGGCCGCTGGCGCGATCGACATGCCGGCGCAAATTTCGCGTTATCATTCACGTTTGCCGCTGATCTTTTCGCTTGCGCCCAGGCGCGACTCGATTTGCACCTGCTGCTGCCGGAAGGCCGCGATTTCGGGAAAATCGGCACCGAGCGCTTCATACGCGGCCAGCGCCTTGCGATTCGCGGCCACCGATTCGGCAAGTTGGCCGTTCTCGCCGTAAGCGGCGGCAAGTTCGTCCCCTATGTGGGCAAGGCCTTCGCGATAATGCAAATCCGCGCGGAATCGGCCGAACTGCGCGTAAACCGTGGTCGCCTGATCCAGCAGATCGATTGCAGCGTGAGTTCGACCCGTTTCGCGGAATACATCGCCCAACACTGACCACGTTTCGGTCAGTTCGCAAGGAGGGCTCCCGAGCCATACTTTTGATTCGCCGGTAAACAGCAGCGCGATCCGCGGCGCCAAGGCTCGTTTGAGATCCGCTTCCGCATCGGCCCAACGATGCAACCGCGCGTACATCGCCCCGCGAGCCTGCCAAAAGCGCGCCTGGGCCGCCAACAGATCGTCGGCGTCCGGCATTTTCGCAATCAAGCTCGACACCAGCGCCAGCGCGGCTTCGAAGCGCGCTTCGGCAGCTGCAATATCGCCGGTGGCGGCGTGATAGGCGCCCTCGTCCGCATAGGTTTCGGCCAGTGTGCGGCGATAGAGCGGCGCAAGTTCGGGCGCGGGCTTTTCGACTGCTAGCGTTTCGAGCATGTGGACCGACAACACGAAGCACAAGCGCGCGTCCTCAAACTCGTGCAGCTTCAGATGAAGCAAACCGGCTCTTCGCCGGGCCATTGCAATCGCGAATCGATCCGCGGGTTCATCGCCCGCTTCGTCGTAGATGGATTTGTAGAATGCCAGTTCTTCTCTCGGCAGCAGTTTGCTCTCCAAGCCCAATGGGTCGATGCGGTCGCCGAACGTCGCCATCGCGAGCAGCAGGTTGTCGTCGGCCCTGCGACATTCTTCCTTGCTCCGCTGCAGCGCGTCGACGAGGATTTGACGGTCGAACAAGGTGCGGCCGACCGAGGCGATGCCGGCGGCTGCCGCGACGATTGCGCAGGCGATTCCAACGACAAGTCCAATCTTGCGGCGGCGGCGATCCAGCGGCTGTTTCATGGGCCCTTCCGCTCGCCGCTTGTGCGACGGCTGCGCCAAGCGAGATCCTGCACCGACGTCGCAAAGCCGCGGTTCGTCGCCCTTCATGAAATCCCCGATTGAAATAAATTCCATCCGCTCGCCGGTTAGCCGCGGCGGAAGTATACGCAATTTTTCGATATGGGAAATCGTCAATTTGCTGCTGTTTGTCATTTCAACAGCAGCACTTGCGACTCGGGGCACTGCAGCGGAAGTTTTCGGCTGGAAGCGCGAACCTTGCGGGGCAAATACCGTCTTTTCATGGACGGCATGAGCTTTGCGTTTCGGCAGGCTCGCGCTCATCGGGCCAAGCCGTCAGGTCCGAGCTATTTTGCCCCGCTTACAATTCGGAAAATTATGCGGGAAACCGAAAAATTCGTTTGCGAAATGCATCTGGCGGGATTAAATTCACGCGTTGGAAGCCGATACCAGGGGGAACTGGTAACAGGAGGTGCCGCAATGCCGAGCCCCTTATATTACGCTCAGGAATGCCCAACTTGCGGGCGGAATTTGCAGATCCGCGTCGTCTATTTGGGCAAGAATGTCGTTTGCCAACATTGCCACGGAAAATTCTTGGCCTGCGATCCCGCGAGCGGCGCTGCGTTGCCGAACGATTCGGGCATGGCGCTCTTGAAGCGCGCCGATGAACTGCTCGAATCGATGAGCGCGCGAACCGCGCCAGCACCGGCCCGTTAAACAGCTGGCGCCGGTCCTTAAAGAACTTCGTGTGCCCGGAATCGCTAGTTGTGCGCCGTTGCGAGGCGCTCCAGATCGCGGAAGAACCCGGGGTACGTTTTCTCGGTTGTGCGCGGGTCGAGGATCACGACACCCGGCACGCGCAGCCCCGGCAACGCAAGGCTCATTGCCATGCGGTGGTCCCGATAGGTGGCGATGGTTGCTCCGTGCAACGGTCGCGGTGTGATTCTTAGCCCATCGCTTCGCTCGTCGATGTCTGCTCCGAATTTCCGGAGTTCGGCAGCCAGATTCCCGATCCGATCGGTTTCCTTGTGCCGGATGTGGGCCACCCCGCGAATCGTCGTTGGGCTATCGGCAAACAGCGCCACGGCAGCGAGCGTTTGCACGGTGTCGCTGATCGCATTCAGATCGGCGTCGATGCCGTGCAGCGGCCGGCCGACGACGGAAATCTCGCCGTCGCCATATTGCACTTCGCAGCCCATCTGCGCCAGGCAATCGCAGAAGGCGACATCGCCTTGCAGGCTTTCGCGATCGAGCCCTTCGACCGTTACTCGGCCGCCGGTGATCGCAGCCGCGGCAAAAAAATAGCTCGCCGCCGACGCATCGGGTTCGATGGCATAGTCGCGGCCATGGTAGCAACCGCGCGGAATCTGGAATCGGCTCAAATCGACCGGCGACTCGACCTCGATGCCGAAATCGCGCATCACGGCGAGCGTCATGCGAACATACGGCTGCGAGACGAGCGGCCCATCGAGCTGCAATTCGACGGGGGCCGCGGCGTAGGGAGCCGCAAGCAACAGTCCGCTGAGAAACTGGCTGGAGATATCGCCGCGCACCTTCGCATGTCCGCCGCGCAAGCCCGCCGCGTGAACCAAGACCGGCGGGCAACCGCCCGGTGACTCGGCCTCCGCTGCGACCCCTAGCTGCGCCAATCCATCCAGCAAATCCTGAATCGGCCGCTGCCGCATCCGCTCTGCCCCATCGAGCCGGAACGTGCCTTGCCCCAGGGCCACCAGTGCGGTGAGAAAACGGATTGTCGTGCCACTATTGGCCACCGATAGCTTCACGCTGTGATTAGGAAGCCGGCCGCCGCAGCCGAAAATCTCCAGCGATCGATCGCCAGGATCGACATTCACGGCGATTCCAAGCCGGACCAGCGAATGAATCATCACTCGCGTGTCTTCGCTTTCAAGCGCCGCTGTCAATCGTGTCTTGCCGTCGGCCAGCGCCGCAGCCACCAGGGCCCGATTGGTCAAGCTCTTCGATCCGGGCGGACGGACGCGGCCGGCGAGCGGACCGCTGACGGTCTTGACGGCATGACGTTCCATGGAAAGCGTGTCGGGAATGATGGAACCTCTCGGATCACGGCTGCATTTCGTTTGTTTTGGGATCGCTGCGGACTTGCACGATCGGCGCAGCGACATGCCTTCGAGACGCGCCCAAGGGACCGGCCTATTGCGGGTCGGAGGCCATTTTCTTGCCGGCTTCCTCGAGCTGCTTGCTCTTTTGCATCGCGCGGCGGATCAGATCGTTGCCCTTGGAGACTTGCGCGGCGGCAACGGCCAGCTGCGCAAATCGGCTGGCCACGGGAAGCCGCTTCGCCGCGACCGCTTCATCCGCCAACGTCAGCGCGGCGCGGGCCACTTCGCGGCCGCCTTCGGGTGTCGACGGAGGATTGTTGGAAAATGTGTCGGCTTTCATGTCGAGCGCATCGATCTGGAAATTCTGCGCGAGATGATCGATGGCTTCGACCGTCAACTTGGCACGTCCGGCTTGGGCCGCGACGTCTCGAGCCTGGACGTAAAGAGCGAACCGCCGCGCGGGTTCGTCGCTGCTTTCGGCGGCATCGAAAAATCGCTGGATCAATTCGTCGAGCTTGGTCGCCGTCGTGGCGGAGACGATCGCGTCGTCGAATTCATCGCGCACTTTGCGGGTGGCACGGTCCAGCGCATCGGCGCTCGGCGCCGGCGGTAGCGGCGAACCGGCGTCGCTGCCCGGCATCGCCGCGTTGGCCGGCTCGGGGTTCAGAAGCGGCATGAGGTAGGTGCCGTCGGACACGCCGGCAGCCGCGGCCTCGCCCCAAAATCGCTTTGCCGCCTCGGGATCGTCGCCCAGCAATTTCGGATCGACGGCATAAAATGCACCAATGAAGACCTTATTGGCCGGCTTGCTGGGATCCAGCCAGCGATTCGCAAGCGCGATGGCCAGCCCGCTGGGCAATTCCTTCAAATTGAAATGCCGGTTGCCGCTCCCCATGTGGATCGTCAGGCTTTGTTCGTCGCGATCGACCACCACGACCTTGGTGCTGCCGACATCGATTTCGTCGGTGGCCTTCAGGCCGGCGAGTGCGTCGCGCACCGCGCCCCAAAATTCGCCGACGTATTTTACGAGCGTTCCCAGTCGCTCCACTCGATCGCTCTGTTCGGGAGTGACGGCCAAACCCTTGGCATCGGCCAGCAAGCGGTTCGCTTCATCCTGATTGCGCTCGGCCAGCTTTTGCCGAACATCGACCAAAAGATGGTTCAGCCGGGCAGCTTTCGCCGGATCGACCGCGGCAGGCTTCGGCTTGGCGGGTGTCGGCTGAGCGGGCCGCGTCGAGGAGGCGTCCGGCGTCGGTTGCAGAACGAGTCTCGCCGGCGGAACCGGAATCTTTGTATCTGGCTTTTTCTCCGCGGGCGCTTTCGTGGGAGGTTGCTTCGGCATCGAAGCGTTGCCGTTGGGTTCGGTGGCCTTCGGACCAGTGGGCGGAGTCGTTTTCGGGTTCGCCGAATTCGTCCCAGGAAGTTTTGGCGTGCCGCTGCCGGGCGTCGCCAGCGGATGTTGTCCGGGATACGTCGAATCGGAGGATGTGGTCGAAATCGGATCGTTGGCCGCCACCGTCTTGTCGTCGTGTTGCCTGAGGAGGATCGCGGCAATCAATCCGCCCGCCAAGAGGAGGACGGCGCCGAGCGCGCCGCCGATCAGCAATGTCTGCGAATTCTGCTTCGGGCGGCCGGACGTGCGCGGCCGATGCATCGTATCAGCCGCCGACGGGTCGAACGCTTGATTCACGGGGACCGAAGCCGGCTCGAAACCGTCTGGCCGGGCAGGCATCGCGGCCGGCTGGGGAAAACCGCTCGCTTGCCAGTCGGCCGGCGGTTGTGCTGGACGTTGCGGCATTGAGGGCGCCGCGGCCGCTGAATCGCCAAAGCCCAGCTCGTCGAGCGGCGAGGATCCGCCGCGCGCCGGACCGCTCAACACATCGTCGAAAAAATTCGCGGCTCCGGCGGCCGACGGTTGTTGTAATTCCGCCGGTGGCATTGCCGCGGCTTGTTGCGGCGCGGGGATCGGTGCCGCGAACCGCGGCGGAAAATTGGCTGCTCCAGGCATCGCGCCGGGCCGGGGAAAAAAGCCGGGCATTGCCCCTGGCGACATCGGCGGCGCCGCGTAGGGGCTGGGCGCCATCGACTGGGGAAAAGAGCTCGGCATGCCCGTCGCCGCAGCCGGGAACTGCTGAAACTGCGGAGTTCCACCCGGCGGAATCGGCGCACCGGGAAAAAACGGGCCCGGAAACGGATGCGGCATCGCTTGCTGCGGCACCGGCGGTTGCTGAAGCGCGTGCGGCGGCATTGCCGCAGATGGCGCCGTACCCGGAGCGGTCATGCCGGGCATGGGCATCGCTGGAAAGGGCCGCGGGAATGCATTGAATCCGGCTCCTTGCTGCGGCATGGCTTGCGGAAACATCGGACCCGATGGAAGGCTAGTCGGGGCGGGGGTTGCTCCTCCTGCCGATAGCTTTGGCGGCGGCGAATTTGACCTTTCCGGGGCGGCCGTTGGCACGGTCTCACCGGGAAAAACGAGCGTCGGCCTTTGCGCGGGCGGAGATGGCGAAACCCCCGGCGGTGCTGAAGCAGAGGGTGCGTCCGGCACGCTCGACGCTTGTGCTGCCACTTCCGTCGCCGAGCCTTGCGCGGCCAGAGGAGACTGCGGCGCAGAAGCTTTGCCTGGGGCCAGGTCATGGCTTTTTCGCGGGCTCGGTGGCAAAAGATTCATTCCCGGTTGCCACGCGCCGGCCGGTGCAGCTTCGCCTGACCGCCCGCCATCTTGGTTGCTGTCCTGATTGCTCCCGCCCGTTGGACCCGCGGGCACTTTTGGGCTTCCGAAGCCGGGCGGCAACGGGTTCGACACGCCGATATTCGTAACCTCCATCGTTGGCGACCGTTTCGGCCGTCCGTCATAGCCCGCGCCATTCGGCGTTTGCGCCGTTGCCGGAGAGTTGTTCGAATTCGGGCCGGATGCGGGAAGCTCGGCCGCGCGAAGCGCTGCGTCGTATTGCGATTTTTCGGCCAGATCGGTCAAGCAGCGCTTGGCGGTGCTCAATTCATCGAGAACTTGTCGCCATAGATCGACGTGCTCGCCCGGACGGACGCCGCGAACCTTGGCCATTTGCAAGTTCGCGGCGGTGAGAATCGTATCCTGGTTCGATTCGAACCGTTCGAGCCGGAGCAATTCATAATGGTTTGGCTGCGGCGATGCGGTTTGAACGCCGAGCCATTCCGCGTACGGATTGAACGTTTGAGCCACAAAATGCCTCGTTCCGGATTGAACAAACCGATCTTACCAGCGGTGGCACATCCGCAGGTTTCCAACCGTCGAAAACGCAACCGCACATGCCGGCGCAAAACCGTGGCCATGGCGGCCAACCCAATTGCCGCCAAGCCGCGCACCACACCGGCGCATTAAACCCCTATTGTGGACCAAAGTCGCCGTCCATCGCAAGGTAATACACGCAGTAAACGGCGGCGGCGCCTTTTTTCTTGCAGCCGCTTGTCGAATCACAGATCGCTGGAAGTTGCGATCCAAAAGATGGCGAGGAGGAAAAGCAGAATTCCCGCCCGGGCGCCAATGGATGCCCCAAGGAACGTCTTGCGGGAGAGACAGCCGATCGCGGCTCCGACCGTTGAACCAAAGATGGCAAACGAAACCGCCATGAGCGGCAGCGGTTCGATCAGCACATAGCGGGGCATCGCAATCAGCGACGCGCCCACGCAGAACAATGCCGCCGCGCACAGCATCCTGCGAACCGAGAATTGGAACCGCGTGCTCATGCCGCATTATTGCAGGGTGCCGACCCGCGGCGGCGGAGCGATGCGAAACATGCCCATGCAAAACCGCGGGCATGGCGACCGCGACTCCCTTCGTTTCCGCGACTCCCTTCGTTTCCGCTGCTCCCTTCGTTTCCGCTGCTCCCTTCCGTCCCCGCGGACTGCGCGGGAATAATGCCATCGCTCAGGCTCTCGCCCGTTCGATGTATTCGCCGGTGCGCGTGTCGACTTTGATCAAGTCGCCAATATCGACGAACGCAGGAGCGCTGATTTCAGCGCCGGTTTCGAGCTTGACCGGCTTGGTGAGATTCGTGGCCGTGTTGCCGCGGACGGCTGGTTCGCAATATTCGACCTTGAGGATCATGTGATTCGGCGGCTCGACGCTGATCGGATTGTTGTTGAACAGCATCATCCGGCAGACGGTTCCCTCTTTGATCCACTTCCAGGTTTCGTCGACAACGTCTTTGTTCAGCTCGTATTGCTCGTAGGATGCGTTGTCCATGAAGACGAACATGTCGCCCTGGCGATAGAGATATTGGGCGTCGATTTCTTCGACGTCGGCGGCGTCGAGCGAATCACCGCTTTTATAGGTCCGATCCAGCATGGTCTGGCGGACCAGGTTCTTGAGCCGGCATTTATACAGGGCCTGACCCTTTCCCGGTTTGACGAAATTGCATTCGACCATCAAATAGGGATCGCCGTCGATCTGGATCTTGAGGCCCTTTTTGAATTGGCTGGTATTGTAACTGGGCACGGCAACGTTTCCTGATTGGGAGTGAAAGTGACTTTTCGGGCGATCGAATGCGCCAATTGAACAACCGATTGGCCGATTGGCGGGCGTTTCGATATCCAAGCGTTTTGGGTGCCAACCTGTTGGCTTGCCCAGCAGCGCCGCGGCGACGGTTGGACTCGACCGCCGACGGGGATTTGACATGTCCGTCGGCTTCGCTTTCCAATTGTAACGCGTTATGCTACGGAGAACCGCATCGGAGGGCAACACCGGCAGGCGTCGGTGCCCACTTTTGCGGTTTTTTGACGAGCAGCCTCGGCTTTGCCTCAAGACTCACCGATCCGCACATTGGCCCGAAGCGTTAGCGAGGGAATCCTTGACAGACCGGAACTGCTGCGCCTTTGCTTGAGGCTGCGGGCCGGTGTTTTGAGATAAAGCCTAGCCAGGCAATCTCGACGGTCGCCGAGTCGACGCCAGGCCTCTCGCCGTCCCCATCGCCCGTCCGTTAACGAGAAATGATTTCCGGCATGGTTGTTGTCGCTCCCTCACCACAAATATCTCTTCCGCAAAGTGGGAAGGCGAACGACGCCAAGCATTGGCAGCGAGAGCTGAAAGACGCGGTGCGTGATCCTCGCGATCTTTGCCGGCTCTTGAATTTGCCTGCCGAGTGCGAGGCCGCCGCGATCCGGGCGGCGGGCGAGTTCCCGCTGTTCGCTCCGCGGCCGTTTGTCGACCAGATCGAACGCGGCAACCCGGCCGATCCTTTGCTCCGCCAAATTCTGCCGTTGGAGGTGGAGCTTGCCTCGCCGCCCAGCTTCACGGCCGATCCGGTCGGCGATCTGGCAGCACGCCGCGCTCCCGGTCTATTGCAGAAATACCACGGCCGAACACTGCTGATCACGACTGGGGCATGCGCGGTTCATTGCCGCTATTGCTTCCGCCGCCATTTTCCGTATAGCGAATCGCAATCGCCGCAATCGGCCACGGCATGGCAGCCGGCCATCGAGACAATCGCCGCCGACGCGAGCATTCGAGAAGTGATTCTCAGCGGCGGCGATCCGCTGGTGCTGGTCGACGGGCTGTTGGCGGAGTTGGCCGAGCGATTGGCGGCGATTCCGCACGTCGCCCGGCTGCGAGTGCACACACGGTTGCCGCTGATGATTCCGCAGCGGATTGATGCTTCGCTGCTCGGCTGGCTGCGGGGCACGCGGCTGACGCCGATCATGGTGATCCACGCCAACCATCCGGCCGAGCTTCGCGGGCCGGCCGCCGCGGCCATCGGCCGATTGGTCGATGGCGGAGTGCCGGTGTTGAACCAATCGGTGCTGTTGCGCGGCGTGAACGATGATGCCGACGTGCTGGCGGAGCTCTGCGAGCGATTGGTCGAGCTGCGCGCGATGCCCTACTACTTGCACCAATTGGACCGCGTTGCCGGAGCGGCCCATTTCGAGGTTGAAATCGCTCGCGGCGTGCAATTGATCGAGCAATTGCGCGAGCGGCTGCCGGGCTACGCCGTGCCGCGCTACGTCCGCGAAACCGCCGGCGAGCCGAACAAGACGCCGCTCTGCGATTAATCGCGATTTTGCTCTGATTTTAAATGGCCCCCAAGCGGTTGAGTTGCTGGAAATTTCGCCTTGCTGATCGTATGCTTTGGTTGGCGTAGGAAATAGGGAGGTGGCTCATGGCCACGCATGATTCGAACATAATTGGAGCGGCCGACGCCGCTGCCCGCCTCCCGGAGTTGTTGGAATTGGTTCGAGGCGGTGAAGAAATAACGATCACGAGCAGCGGTAGTCCCGTCGCGCGGTTGGTTCCAGTCTAAAGCGTCCAATCGGGAGGAACGCGCCGAGGCCATCCGCCGATGGCGGGAAATACGCAAAAATATTCCGCCGCTTGGGATGAACTTAAAAGACCTTGTTAACGAGGGCAACGCTGCCGTGAGCGCTGGAATCCCGTTATTAGGGCAATAGGATGTTGAAGCGATTTGCTTCGATCCGGAATAACTCCCAATCCGTGGTAATCATGAAACGTTTGATGTACAGGTTGGCCGCCAGCACTGCACTTCTCTTTCTAGTGGCTTTTCCCGCTCGCGCCGGCAATTGGCCGCAGTGGCGTGGGCCCGATGGCACGGGCGTTAGCAGCGAGACCGGGTTGCCGGTGAATTGGACCACCGCTCGCGGCGTCGTCTGGAAAACCGATTTGCCCGAATGGGGCGACAGCACGCCGGCCATCTGGGGCGACGCCATCTTCGTCACCACGCAGCACGACGAAGATCTGCTGCTGCTCAAGCTCGACAAAGCGTCGGGCCGCATCCTCTGGACCCGCACCGTCGGCAGCGGCGATTTCAAACGCATTCCCATCAACGCCAAGACGCCCGAGCAACGCAAGCAGCAGAATTTTCACCCGCTGCAAAATCAAGCCAGCCCCTCGCCGGTCACCAATGGCCAAGTGGTGGTCGTGCATTTCGGAAACGGCGATCTCGCCGCCTACGACTTCGATGGCAAGCAGCTTTGGCATCACAATTTGCAAGACGAATACGGGCATTACACGATCTGGTGGGGACACGCCAATAGCCCCGTGATTTTCGGCAATAGCGTAATCTCCGTGTGCATTCAGGATTCACTGGCCGACGTGGCCAAAACGCCGGTCGAAAGCTACGTCGTCGCCCATGATCTGCGAACCGGCCGCGAACGTTGGAAAACGTTGCGCATGACCGGCGCCAAAGCCGAGGAATGCGATGCCTACACGACCCCCGTCATCACCCAGCTCGACGGCCATCCGCAGATGATCGTCATGGGGGGCAATCAGCTCGACGCCTACGACCCGGCCAACGGCAGGCAACTTTGGTTCTTGCCGGGCATCAGGGGCGGACGGACCGTCGGCGGCGCGACCGTGGCCGACGGCTTGGCGTTTTGCACGCAGGGCAAAGGTGGCCCGCTGTTGGCCGTGAAGCTTGGCGGATCGGGCGAATTGCCGCGGAGCAACATCGCTTGGAGGTTTGAAAAAGGCACGCCCGATAGCTGCACGCCCGTGGCTTGGGAAGATCACCTGTTCACGCTGCAAGACGCCGGCATCGCCCGCTGCTTCGACATCCACACGGGCCGATCGCTATGGACCGAGCGCGTGAAGGGTGAATACAAAGCGTCGCCGGTCGCCGCCGAGGGGCGCATCTATTTTCTCAACACCCACGGCCTGTGTACCGTCATCTCCGCCAGCGATCGATTCGACAAATTGGCCGAGAATCAAATCGACGACGACACGATCGCTTCGCCCGCAATCTCCGATGGCCGCATCTACATCCGCGGCCATAAAGCCCTGTGGTGCATCGGCAAGGATTTTTGACAGGGGCGAGGGACGAGGGATGAGGGACGAGGGGCGAGATGGAACAACACGGTTCAATCAACCGAGAGCGCGGTGGTCCGCTTGCGCGTGCTCGCCCCTAGTGCCTCGCCCCTCGCCCCTATGTTGTGCCTCGCTACTTGGCGATTCGGTCGGATTGCGGCTCGGGCGGCACTGCGGGAATTTGCTTCGGGCGGGTCGGCTTTGGATGCCGCCGTCGCGGGAGCACAAGCGGTCGAAGATGATCCGAGCGTTATGTCGGTCGGTTATGGCGGGCTTGGCAATGCTGCCGGGACGGTGCAGCTCGACGCCTGCGTCATGGAAGGGACGACGTTATCTTGCGGCGCGGTTGCCGGACTGGAAAACATGTGCCATCCGGCGGCAGTGGCCCGGCGCGTGATGGAGCGCACTCCGCATGTGCTGCTCGTCGGCGAAGGCGCTCGGCTCTTCGCCGTGCGCGAAGGATTTTCATTGGAAAATCTAAACACGCCGCAAAGCGTTGCCGAATGGCGGCGGCGAAAGCAAAAGCAGCCGCGAACCTCGGCTCGAATCCGGCAGCAACGCCAACAACAGCAGCAGCAAAACGCCGAGTCGAAATCTCGCGATCCGCTGACGCACGACACGGTCGCCGTGTTGACATGCGATGCCGAGGGACGGCTGGCCGGGGCCTGCAGCACATCGGGCCTATCGCACAAATTGCCGGGACGGGTCGGTGATTCGCCGTTGATCGGCATCGGGCTATATGTCGACGACCAAGCCGGGGCCGCGGCGGCGACCGGCGTCGGCGAAGAAGTGATTCGGGCCGGCGGAGTGGTGTCGATCGTTGAACTGCTTCGCCAAGGCCGGACTCCGCAGGAAGCTTGCGAAGCGATGATCGCACGGGTTAATAGAATCGCCGCCCGCCGCGGCGTCCGCCCGGCCGAGATCGGTGTGCTGGCCCTAAATTCGCAGGGCGAGACCGGCGCGGCCTGCACTCGGCCGACCGATTTCGCCTACGCGTTCGGCCGCGGCAGCAAGGTGTCTGTGCGAAGAGGCGTGAAAATTTTCGCAATCGAATAATGGCCGTTGCAACGGGTGGCCGCCGCCGCGCTCCGCTCGACTCGCCGCAAGTCGTTAGAAATGGGATAAGATGGATCGATTAGACACAATGCGATGGCCGAAACGGCCGGTGCATTGGTATCGCCTGAGGATGCCCAGAAATTTTTTTCGAGGCCTGTTGACAGCGGTCGGCCGATCAATACAATCTCGTGTTCCCCCAAGCGATTGCCGCTTGCTTCGGTGAGTGGAAAGTTTGGGGAGTCTTTCCGCGGTCCTCTCTGAGGGCCGATGGCGTGCGGGGGAAGTCGTCGCACGCTTTGCAATCGATCTTTGACAATTTGGTAGTTATTTCTTTTTGGTTTTAGCCAGCACAAGACCGTAAACTGGCGATACCAAACTGCGATCAACAGTCGGCTGCTTCCGCGAGGGGGTGGTTGGGTGGAGATTGTGGATTGGGTTGCCTTATGAAAATTGAAGTCAGACCATTGAGGTTTGATTTTGGCTTGCTAGTAACCTGTGCTGCAGAGCGAAAGCGATGCGGTGCAGTAAGCGTCAAAACAAATTGAAGGGTTTGATCCTGGCTCAGAATGAACGTTGGCGGCGTGGATTAGGCATGCAAGTCGAGCGAGAATCCCAGCAATGGGAGGACAGCGGCGTAAGGGACAGTAATGTGTAGGTACCTACCCTCAGGACCGGGATAGCTGCGGGAAACTGCAGGTAATACCGGATAATGTCTGCGAAGTAAAATTTGTGGACCAAAGGTGTGATTCCGTCTGAGGAGGGGCCTGCATCCTATTAGCTTGTTGGTGGGGTGACGGCCTACCAAGGCAATGATGGGTAGCGGGTGTGAGAGCACGACCCGCGTCACTGGGACTGAGACACTGCCCAGACACCTACGGGTGGCTGCAGTCGAGGATCTTCGGCAATGGGCGCAAGCCTGACCGAGCGACGCCGCGTGCGGGATGAAGGCCTTCGGGTTGTAA
>DATAWG010000078.1 GCA_036267355.1 Pirellulales bacterium
GGGAGTTGATAAAGGGGACAGGCGCATATAATGGGCAAGATGAGAACGTGCGCCTAGTTCGGTTTCTTGCGCGGTCGGCCTCGTGGGCGGAGCGTTGGTTGCAAGCCCAATTGCTCGGCCGCCTGCTCGCTCCACGCCGAAGGGGCTGCCGGGGGAGTGAAAACGGGACGCAGCTGCTCTGTAGAGAACTCCTCGGCAGATGCACTGTTACAGAACCCACTGCAACAAACGCCAAAATTGTGGCTCTTCCGTTTCTATGTGCGGAAGCCAATGAAATCGTCGTAATCCTAATCGTAACTATTTTACATCCAAGGAGTTACGGAATGCCGACCACCGGCAACACGGGGAGATTTTCGGAAAATCTCCCTCGTTGAACGCACTACCCAGTTGCCATGCCTCCGCTGAAAGTGCAGTTTCCGCGATTCTGGCACTCAGAAACGGAAGAGCCAAAATTGTGGGCTTTTTGACGGCATGGATTTCGTGAGGGGTACCATCGCGCCAGGTTCTCTACAGAGCAGGACGCGGCTGGACGCGGCTCTTTTTTTGTTGATTCCGTCGCTCCCAGGTCGATTGGCGGGCATGCCGCGAATTGCGCGTCGAGCTCCGACGGGGTTGATCTATCACGTTCTCAATCGGACTGTGGCTTCTCCTGAGTTTATGCCCCCCGCGATTTACGGAACCGCTTATTTCGCCGCGTCGGCGAATGCGCGTTGGAGGCATGCCAGCGCGGCGTCTGCCTGGCGGCCGTCGACGATTACGTTTACGCGCACTTCGCTGGTGCTCATCATGTCGACGTTGATACCGGCGGCGGCCAGCGACTCGAACATCCGGATGGCGACGCTTGTGTGGCTGCGCATGCCGATTCCCGACACCGATAGCTTCGCCACCTTGGCCGAACTGTTGACGCCGCCGCAGCCAATTCGCTTGGCGATTCGCCGGGCGAGCTCGACGGTGCGGGCGAATTCGGATTGGGGCACCGTGAAGCTGAGATTGGCCTGGCCGTCGCGGCCGAAGCTTTGCACGATCATATCCACGAACACGCCCGCCTTGGCCAGCTCGTCGAACGTCGCGGCGGCCACGCCGGGCCGATCGGGCACGTCGAAAATCGTCACCAGCGACTGCGACTGATCGAGCGAGATTTCGTCGATCGTCAGGTCTTCCATTCCTTGCAGGCGGCGAATGATTTCCAGAGCGCTTGCCTGACGCACAGGGCCGGTCGAAACCGGGCCGCCGTTGCCGTTCGGATCGGTTTTCAGATCGAAGGCGGCATGCACGGCCCGCAGGGCCGCCTGCGCCTCGCTGCGGGCGACGAGCACGGAGATCTTGATTTCGCTGGTGGTGATCACCAGGATATTCACGCCCGCGTCGGCCAGCGCGCGAAACATCTTTTGGGCCACGCCGACTTGCCGCGCCATGCCCAAGCCGACGACCGAAATTTTCGCCACCTGATCGTCGTGGCTATAGCCGACGGCGCCGAGTTCGTTCGCGGCTTCGGACACCGCTTCCATTGCCGTGGCCAGTTCGTCGCGATTCACGGTGAACGAAATATCGGCTTTTCCTTCCGCACCGATATTCTGCACGATCATATCCACCGTGATCTTCCGGTCGGCAAGCTTCGAGAACACGGCGAGGCTGACGCCCGGTCGATCGGGCACGCTTTCAAGCGTCACGCGGGCTTCGTCGCGCATCAGTGCCACGCCGCACACGGCCCGCTCCGGCGCTTCCGGCTCGGCGACGATCATCGTGCCGCGCACGTCGGAAAACGAGCTGCGTACATGGATCGGCACGTTGAATTTCTTGGCGAACTCGATCGACCGGCTGTGCATCACGGCGGCGCCGAGGCTGGCCAGCTCGAGCATTTCGTCGTAGCTGATCCGCTTGACGAGCCGGGCCTCGGGCAATTGGCGGGGGTCGGTCGTGTAAACGCCATCGACGTCGGTGTATATCTCGCACGCGTCGGCCCCCAGCACGGCGGCCAAGGCGACGGCCGTGGTGTCGCTGCCGCCGCGGCCAAGCGTCGTGATGTTGTAGTCTTCGTCGATGCCCTGGAAGCCCGCGGCCACGACGATATTTCCTTCATCGAGGGCCCACCGCAGACGATCGGTCGAGATCGAATGGATTCGGGCCTTGGTGTGGCTGCTATCGGTTTTGATGCCGATCTGGGCGCCGGTGAGGCTGATCGCTTTGTGGCCCAGCGAATGGACGGCCATCGCCGTTAGCGCGACGCTTACCTGTTCGCCGGTCGAAAGAAGCATGTCCATTTCGCGGGCCGATGGCCGATCGGTCAGTTCGTGGGCGAGATCGATGAGCGTGTCGGTATTCTTGCCCATCGCGCTGACGACGACGACGACGCGATTTCCTTCTTGCTGAGCGCGAATGGCCTTTCGCGCCGCGGCCAAAATCTTCTGGCTGTCGGCAACACTGGTTCCGCCAAACTTTTGAACGATCAGCATGGGGAGGAAGGGTGAGGGCGAGGGTGAGGGGTTCGAGACGGACGCGCGAAACCGCGAGCGAGCTTCGTGTGCCGTTTGGCATTGGGGGTCGCTTGCGGTTTCGCGCGTGGCGATAGGTTTGGTTCAATCCATGCGTTGTTCCCCTGCTCGAATTTCAACTCGTCCGTCGCCCTTAATCTCTCGTCCCTAAAAGCCATCCCATCAGTTTCCAGCCGGCTTCGAAGGCGAGGGAAGAATTCGCGGCCGCCACTTCGTCGTAGGTCGTTGCCGCGTCGGGGGCGATGCCAGCGCCGCAAATCGCGAACGGCACCGCGCCGTGGCTGTGCGTCTTGATCCGCAATGGCGTTGGATGGTCGGGCGAAATCAATATCCGATAGTCTCCCTGTTCGGCAAGCGCTTTGGCGAGCGGGTCGACGATGTGGCGATCGATGTCTTCCAGCGCGCGGATTTTCGCTGCCGCGTCCCCCTCATGCGATGCTTCGTCGGTCGCTTCGACGTGCACGCATATCAAATCCGCGTCGGCCAGCGCGTCGATCGCATAGCGGCCCTTGGCGGCGTAGTCGGTGTCGGTGTAGCCGGTGGCGCCCGGCACTTCGATCCGCCGCCAGCCCATCAACGCCGCAAGGCCGCGCAAGAGATCGACGGCCGTGATCATCGCGCCGCGGCAGCCATGATAGGCTTCGCAAAAGGGTCGCAAGGCCGGCGTGCGGCCTTGGCCCCAAAGCCAGATGTTCGTGGCCGGCGGCTTGCCTTCCGCGCGGCGGCGAACGTTCACCGGGTGCTCGGCAAACAGCCCCACGCTGTCGCTCATCAGTTGGTTGAGCAGCGCGGAGCCTGGGCCGCGGGGATAATCGTCGAGCACCGATCTATCGGTCAGGTCGTGGGGCGGAGTCGTGCGCGTGTCGGAAGAAAATGGCGCCGGATTGCGATCGCCGCGGCAGACCATCAGGTTGCGATAGCTCACCCCCGCAAAAAACTGCAATGCATCGCTGCCCAATTGCTCTTGCGCCGCCGACAGCAGCGAGCGGGCTTCGTCGGTCGAGATGTGTCCGGCCGTGAATTCGCGCATCACCTGGTCTTCGATCGTCACCAGATTGCAGCGAACGGCCCAATCGTTCGGCTCGAGCGCGATGCCCTGGGCCGCCGCCTCGAGCGGCGCTCGGCCGGTGAAATATTGCAGCGGATCATAGCCCAGCAAGCTGAGGCAGGCGACATCCGAGCCTGGCGGCAGCGACCGCGGGACATGGTTGGCCCGGCCAACCACGCCTGCGCGCGCGACGGCATCCATCGCGGGCACGGAGGCGGCCTGAAGCGGCGTCCGCCCGCCGAGCGATTCCTGCGGCTCATCTGCCGCCCCATCGGGAATAATAAGTGCGTATTTCACAGTGTTTTTTTGCCCCCGTCTGTCCCCGTTGCCTTCGTCCCTAACCCCTCACCCTCACACTTTCCCCCCGTAGACTCTCATCCGCGAACTCGGAGCCCGCACGTGCTCCATGCGGTCGATTGCATCGAACGCAGCACGCATCGCGCCTTCGGTGGCCGTGTGGGTCATGATCACTAGCGGCACGGTGCCGTCGGTGCCGTCTTGCGTGTGCTGAATGACCGACGCGATGGAGATTGCATGCCGGCCAAGTTCGCCGGCGATCTCGGCCAACACGCCCGGCCGGTCGGCGACGTTGAACCGCAGATAATGCCGGCCGCTCGATTGCGCCGGATCGGCCAACCGCACGTGCGACGGCTCGTCCGACCAAAGCTGCAATGTATGGAACGTAATTTTCGCGCGGCCGACGACCATATCGATCAGGTCGGCCACGACGGCCGATGCGGTCGGCATCTGACCAGCCCCCAAACCGTGGAAGAACAATTGGCCGACGGCGTCGCCCGTCAGCGCGATCGCGTTGTAGGCTTCGCGCACCTCGGCCAGTGGAGTTCGGGTGTGGACAAGCGTCGGCGACACATGCAGGTCCAATCCCGCGGCGCCCAGCCGAGCGACGGCCAGCAGCCGAATTCGATAGCCAAGCTCGCGTGCATATCGCAGATCGGTGGCATCGACCCGATCGATGCCGCGGCAGGGAATTTCGCGCCATTGGGGCCGAAAGCCGAAGGCGAGTTGCGAGAGAATTGCCAGTTTTTGCACCGTGTCGGTTCCGTCGACGTCCATCGTCGGATCGGCTTCGGCATAGCCGCGGCGCTGCGCCTCGGCAAGCGCGGCCGAATAGTTGGCGCCGCGGTCTTCCATTTCCGTGAGGATGAAATTGCACGTGCCGTTAAGGATGCCGTGGATCGAGAGAACTTGATTCGCGGCGAGGCATTGGTTGATATTGGCGATAATCGGAATACCGCCGGCCACGGCCGCTTCGAACGCGATCGAACGATCCGCCCGCCGGGCCGCGTCGAACAGCTCGGTGCCATGCTCGGCCAGGAGTGCCTTGTTGGCGGTCACCACGTCTTTGCCGGCGGCCAAGAGTTGGAGCAAAATCGTGCGGGCCGGCTCGAGTCCGCCGACCAAATGGGCCACTGTGCTGATTTCGGGATTGCCGGTGATGCGTTTCAAATCGGTGGAGATCATTCCGGCCGGCAAACGCACATCGCGTGGTTTTTGCGAATCGCGCACCACGACGTGCTCGAGCACGAGCCGCCGTCCGGCCCGGCGCGCAGCCCGATCGCCGTGGTCGACCAACAGCCGGGCGACGCCCGACCCGACCGTGCCCAATCCGACGATCCCGATCTTGACCGTATCCACCACAGCGAATCCGTGTTTTCCGAAAATCGAACGATCCATCGTAGGAAGCGCGACGGCGAGGCGTCAAGCGAGCGCCGGGGGCAGGCAGAGGGCAAGCGGGGGTGGCATCGCGCGAAACCGCAAGCGAGCCGCACCGCCCAAGGGAGTCGGAAGCTCGCTTGCGGTTTCGCGCGCCGTTTCCTATCCCCTCACCCTCACCCTCACCCTCACCCCATCCGGCATGTTACATTGCAAGGATGCAACTGGAACAACTCGGTCCCTATCGTCTCGCCCGGCGGCTTGGCCGAGGCGGCATGGGAACCGTTTTCGAAGGCCTGAATGTCGACACCGGCCAACCGGCCGCCATCAAGGTTCTCAATCCGCATCTGGCGGTCGAAGAAGGCTTCCGCGAACGGTTCGAAATCGAGATCGAAACGCTCAAGAAACTGAAGCATCCGAATATCGTTCGGCTGTATGGCTTCGGGGAGCAAGACGGCGTGATCTTCTACGCCATGGAATTGGTTCATGGCACGAACCTGGAAGACGAATTGCAAGCCAGCCGCCGCTTCAATTGGCGCGAAACGACGAGCCTCGGCATCAAGCTCGCCCGCGCCCTGCAGCATGCCCACGACCATGGCGTCATCCATCGCGATCTGAAGCCGGCCAACCTTCTGCTGACGCCCGACGGGGACGTCAAATTGGCCGATTTCGGCATCGCCCGACTATTCGGCAACACGCGATTGACCTCCGCCGGCGGTTTGGTAGGCACCGCCGAGTATATGGCTCCCGAGCAGGCCGACGGCCGGGGCGTCACGCCGCAATGCGATCTCTACAGCTTGGGCGGCGTGTTGTTTGCGATGTTGGCCGGCCGGCCGCCGTTTTGGGGCGGTTCGCTGCCGGAAGTTTTGCAGCTTCACCGTTTCGCGGTGCCGCCGCCGGTGGCGCGGTTTGCTCCCGACACGCCGATCCAACTTGGCGACATCATCGCTCGTTTGCTTTCCAAAGACCCGACCGCCCGCGGCACGAATGCGCGCGTGATCGGCAAGCAGCTCGCGGCCTTGGAACACGCGCTGTCGATGCCGCGGGAGTCGGGCTTGTCGGCAGGTTCGACCGCTGCTTCGACGGCCGGGGCCGCATTGCCGGTGGAGGGCATCCCACCGGTCGCGAAATCCGCACAGCCAGTCCGGCACGAATTCGAACTCTTGCCGCCGGGCGCGGAGACGCTCCCTGCCGAACCGCCGCTCGATCCGTTCAAAACGCTTCGCGGCCACGCTCCGCAACCGACGGCCGACCCAGCGGCGCCGGCGACTTCGCTGAGCCCCGCTCGATCGCAACTTTCGCCGACATTGGCCCCACCCTCGAGCGCATCGGCCGAATCCGCCGGCGAGCGGCGCGTGGCCGACGCGCCGGCAATCGGTTCGCTGCCGCTCCCGTACGATGTCACCGCCGGGCCGAGTTCAGCCGGGCCGAACTCAGCCGGGCCGCCCCCGGTGATTGGGCCGCGAAACGGCGCAAAAACTCCGCCGTCGCTCGCCGTTTCGCCACGCACTGCGGAGCCTTCGCCATCGGACGTTGTTTCGACTGGCGATAACTCGAACCGCATGTTTAGTTCCGCCGCGGCAAGCGCGCTGGGGCACGAACCGCGAGGCCTGTCGCACTCGACGCCCTCGCGCGGCAATCGGTTCATCACGGTCGAGGAAGACGAACGCCGCCGCGCCGAAGCCGACGCGTCGGCCCAAAGCAGCGGCTGGATTCAAATCGCGCTGTTGTCGCTGGCGTTGGCCTCGCTTGTCGGCCTGGGCTTGTACATGATGCGTCCGCCCTCTGCCGACACGCTCTTCGCTCGCATCGAGACGACCGTCGGAACCGCTGGTCGGCCCGAACGGCTGTTGGACGCCGAAAACGATATCCGCAAATTCCTCAGCCGTTTTCCAGACGATCCGCACGTGCCGCAGATCAAAAGCTACGCCGAAGAAATCGAACTGCTGCACCTCGAGCGGCAGTTCGCACTTAGTCCTCGGCTTGCCGGGGCCGCAGGCGAGCCGATCACGCACGACTACGCCGACGCAATCCGCGAAGCCGCAAACGATCCCGAACAGACGGTCGCCAAACTGCAGGCCCTCATCGATTTCTACGGCCAACTGCCCCATCCTTCGGAAACGACGGTCCGATTCATCGAACTGGCCCATCGTCAACTGGCCCATCTAGACCAGCAGATTTCCAAAATATCGCCCACCTATCGAAGGTTGATCGACGCCAATCTTGCCCGGGCCCAAGAACTGCGCGCGACCGCTCCGGAAAAAGCCCGCGCGATTTGGTCGAGCATCGTCGAACTCTACGGCGACAAACCATGGGCCGCCGACGAAGTGAAAAAAGCTCGCGACGCCCTCGCCGCGGCATCCGCTCCGCATTGACCATCGCTCTACGATTGATTGCTATGGGTTTCGTGTGGCACTGGCAAGCGCAGTCTGGCAGTGCCGGCCGGCGAGTTGACATGCAGGCTCGAAAAGGGGCGACGCGAAACCTATTGGCAAACGACCGGCGTTGGCGAGAGGAGGGCAAAGTCTTCGGCGCTCACACTGGCCGACTTCGCTGGCCAGTGGCACACGGTCGCTGCATACACGGGCAGCGACAAGGGCTACCCCAGACAACCAATCGCACCTACCGGCGCTGCTTGACGGGTGGCGGTCGCTCGCACAAACTAGGCCCTTTTCCTGAACAAAAGCTTCACCCTTTGGCAATCGCAAGGAAGTGTCGATGGCAAGCCAACTTGTCGTGCTCGGCGGCGGACCCGGCGGATATACGGCGGCGTTTCTCGCTGCCGATTTGGGAATGAAGGTGACCCTGGTCGAAGCCGATCCCCGATTGGGCGGCACATGCTTGCTGCGCGGCTGCATTCCCTCCAAGGCCCTGCTGCACGTCGCAAAAGTGATCAGCGAAGCCAAGGAACTCGATGGCTGGGGCGTTCGCTTCGCCTCTCCGAAACTCGAGGTCGATGCCCTGCGAGCCCGCAAGGAAAAAGTGATCGACACCCTCACCGGCGGGCTGAAGCAACTCGCCAAGCGGCGGAATGTCGAAGTGATTCAGGCTCGCGGAGTTTTCGAAAATTCGACCACCTTGCGGCTCGAGCGGGCCGAAAAAGGGGCCAAGAACGAAACGCTCGAATTCGAGCATTGCATCCTGGCCAGCGGATCGCGGCCGATGAAAATTCCGGCCTTCGATCTCCCCACGCCACGAGTAATGGATTCCAGCGGAGCGCTCGATTTGCCCGACATTCCCGAATCGCTGTTGGTCGTCGGCGGCGGATACATCGGCCTGGAAATGGGCACCGTCTACGCCGAATTGGGCACGAAAGTGAGCGTGGTCGAATTGACCGACGGGCTGTTGCCCGGGGCCGATCGCGATCTCGTCAAGCCGCTCCATGTCCGGATGGAAAAGCGATTTGCCGCAATCCATTTGAGAACCAAGGTCGCTTCGCTCGCCGACAAGCGCGATTCGATCGAGGTGAATTTTCAGGCAGCCGACGGCAGCGGGTCGCGCAGCGAGAGGTTTAGCCGCGTATTGGTGTCGGTCGGGCGGCGGCCCAATAGCGACGGCCTGGGATTGGAAAACACGAAAGTCGAAATCGATCGCCGCGGCTTTGTCGTCACCGACGATCAGCAGCGCACGGCCGATCCGCATATCCTGGCAATCGGCGACGTGGCCGGCGAACCGATGCTGGCCCACAAGGCATCGCACCAGGGGAAAGTGGCCGTCGAAGCGTTGCACGGCGGCCCGGCGGTTTTCGCCCCGCAGGCGATCCCCGCCGTCGTGTTCACCGATCCCGAAATCGCCTGGGCGGGCCTCACGGAGCAGGCCGCCAAAGCCGAGGGGCGAGAATTCGAGGCAGTCCGCTATCCCTGGGCGGCCAGCGGGCGGGCCCAATCGCTCGGCCGCACCGAGGGGCTCACCAAATTGCTCGTCGATCCGGAAACCGAGCGGATCTTGGGCGTCGGCATCGTGGGCAGCGGAGCAGGCGAACTGATTGCCGAGGGTGTGTTGGCGATCGAAATGGGCTGCACCGCCCGCGATCTGGCCGAATCGATCCATCCGCATCCGACACTGAGCGAAACGCTCTCCTTTAGCGGCGAACTCTTCCTGGGCACGGCCACCGAAATCTACAGACCACGCCAACCGGCCGAAGGCTGAGCAGTCTTGTACGGGCCAGAGCGTGCGACCGACCGTGTGCCACTGGCCAGCGCAGTCGGCCAGTGTGAGCGCCGCAAGACCCTGCGACGCGCTCTCGAACGCCGCCGTTTGCCAATCGCTATCGGCGTCGCCCATTGCCGAGGGGTAACGTCAACTCGCCGGCCGGCACTGGCCGACTTCTCTGGCCAGTGGCACACCCGAGGTGGCAGCATTGAGGTGGCAGTATTGAGAAGAATAGAAACGCCTGTCAGGGCGCTTCCTCGCTAACGCTTCGGGCTAGTGTGATTGGGCCGACTTGCGCTGATCTCAGAGCCCCCAATCTTCGCCGGGCATTTCGAAGGGCAGTTGATCCACCAGCAAATGGGCGGTCGCTTTAGCCTCGCGGCCAAGGCCATCGAGCGTGTAGCCCGCCGCCGCGGCGGAAATGTGCTGCGGGAGATCGCCGGCGAGTTCTTGCGTCAGATCGGTTGCGATCTCGCTCGGTGCGAGGTCGATATCGTTCGGCGAATCCTGATCGATCGCCACCGGCTCGACCGTCGCGCGCTTGGGCGGAGTCGCCACAATTCGGACCGGCACATTCGAGATCGCCGGCAACTGCGTCGCGGGCGATTCGATTGCCGGCGGCGCCCCGGCGACCGGTCGAGTGATTGAGGATGTCAGGCTCCGCGAATTTTGCTGGTTCACCAGCGCGATCAACGATCGCACGCCCACCGCGACCACCAGAACCGCCGCCGTCGCTGCGGCAATCCGGCCAACATTCGACCAGAATCGGCGAAGCCGCGAATCGCCGGATCGTTTCGTAAGCGGCGCCGCCGGCCCGACGAGCGGCTGCGTGAGTTCGGACGTAACTGTCGCGCCGGACATCCGCGCGCCGGAAATCCGCTGAGCCGCAAACCGGCTCGCATCTCCGGCCGCGTCTGCCGGCCGGACCGACTGCATGATCCGCTGGTGCAACGCTTCGGAGAATTGCGGTTGCTCGCGCCGCGCCGCTTCGCGCAGCTTGCGGGCCATCCAGTCTTCGCTTCGAGAACGAGAGTTTTCGTCGTGCATGAACATCACCCCTTCGCATCCACACTGGCCGCGAATCCAAATTCTTCACCCATCAAGGCCCGCAAGCCCGGCAGCAGTTTTTTTCGTGCCCGAAACATCATCGTCTTCACCGCCGCCCGCGAGCGCCCCAGAATCCGGCCGATCTGCTGCGTGTTCAATTCTTCCACGTAATGCAGCCAAAGGCTGGCGGTCTGCTCCACGTCGAGCGTTTCCGCGGCAAGCTGCCAGACTCCGCGTTGCGATTCGCCGGCCGAAATCGCGTCGGCGACATCGGCGGCCGGCGAGCAAATCGCATCGGCCTCGGCGATCGACCGCGTGCGGTGCTCGTCGCGGCGGTGGTTGAGCGACAAGCGGTGCGCGATCGTAAATAGCCACGTGCGAAATCGGAATCGCGGTTCGTACCGGTGCAATGCTCGATAGGCTCGCACTAACGATTCCTGAGCCAAGTCTTCCGCGTCGGCCCGGCAGCGCGATCGGCTTACCAAGAACTGCAGAAGCGGCACCTGCACCCGCCGCACGAGTCGCTCGAAACTCGCTTCACAGCCTCGTTGGGCCAAAACGGCCAACTGCTCTTCGCTGAGCGGCTCGGACGCCGGCGGTTGCGATGCCATGCTCATCGTGCGATGCAAATTCGTGTTCGACTGCCGCCCATGCCGATGCGCGGCGCTCAGTTTCGCGTTCGGGTGCCATGCCCTCGGCTCTGCGTGGGCATGCTTATTCTCGGTGATTCACATCCCCATTCAAGGCAATGGGCAGGGCGCCGCCGCCGTTCGTTGCGGGGGCCACCATGCCCCACGACCGCAGCCGTGGGGCATGGCACCCTGCAATCTCGGCTCGCCTCGCCTACTTATCTTCCGATTCGGCCGGTTTCTTCTCCTCTGGACCGCCGCGATTCGATTGCTGATGCATCTTCTCGCCGAGCTTGATCAATTCGTCGGCCGGTGCTTTCCAATCGACGGTCAGGTTTTTGTCCGCCGCCTCGACTTTCAAGTCTTTGAGCAACTGTTGCACTTCCGGATGCTCGCCGGCTTGCAGAGCCATCATCCCGCTGAAGCCGTCGATCATCGACTTCATTTGCTTGGCGGCCTCGGGCTTGGTCGTGGTGACGTTGAGCTTGATGAAATCGTCTCCCTCGTTCTCGCCGATGGCGAGGTGAACGTCGTCGATTTGCGCCAACAGCGGCTGTTGAATCGGGAGCTTTGCTTCCGTGAGGCCGACGACCGCCAATCGCATGAACGTTCCCTTCGGCGCGTCGCCCAAGAGGGGCGAGCTGCTCGACAATCCCCCCTTGCCGGCAATCACCTTCAGGGCCGATTTCAGGCTTTCGTCGCTATCGGCCAAGACGCCGACTCCCTTTTTGGGAAACGCCGCCCAAACGGTTTCCTTTTTGTCGTGGCCCATGTTCGATTTCCAGGTGTACACATCGGTGCCATCGTCAGTCTTCGATTCGGCATAGTCGGGGCGTGTTTTCAGAAAGCTCACGATTTTGTCGGTGTCGGCGTCGGCATACACGATCAGCACGGGGCTGCGTGGCGTGGCATCGGCGCCCAATTTGATATCCGTGCCGTAGAGCGTAACACCATGCAGGTCTTTTTCCGGATCGAAGCCGAAGTCTTTCAACTTTTCGAGCGATTTTTCGACGCGCGCGTTCTTCAGCGCCTGGGAGCGCAGATGTTCGCCGATTTTCGTTTCCCGCGCCGCATCGAAATCGATATGCGCCAGCCATTTAGCCGAACTAGACACATCCGCTGCTTCGAGCGGCGCCGCATGTACCGCCGGCGCGGCGCTGCCCCAAATCGCTGCCCCCAACATCACCGCCACCGCACTTGCTAGCAACCGCTTCATCGTAAATCTCCAAAAAGAGTTCGGTTCAACATCGCGAGTATTGCCATTTATACACCGCCAAACCGCCGCCGGTTACCGCTAATTGCGAATTGCAGCGGTTCAGTCCGTGAAGAACATGGACACAGATTTGCCGATTTTGACGCCCATTTCGGTTTGGCCGGCTGATGACGAACGAGCCAATGGATTTGTGTCGATCCGGAAGCCCCGGGGTGGCACACCCGATGACGGCCAATGCTGGGCTATGGGACAAAAACCCCGGTGCGGTTTCAATCACGTCCCCCCGCCGCGGCGGTTCGGCTCGGATCGGTTCATTGCCGACGGCGAACTTGCTTGCGAATTCAACCCGAAGCAGAGTACAAATTGAAACGGCGGAGCCAACGATTTCTTAGAGCTAGAAACAACACAAGCCCGAAGCGTTCGCGAGGGACGACCCGCTCAAGGCGAGATTTCCCGCCGGGGGCGCAAAAAAAAGGAAACTCGGCATGACACGATTCTTGCTTTCCAACCGCATTCGACCGCTCGGCCTGCTCTCGGCCCGCGCCGCGGCCCTCTGTCTAGTCGCCGCCGTCGCAATCTCCGTCCGGGCCGATGATCCGCCCGGCAGCGAAACTCCGCCAGCCGAATCGCCGAAAACCGAATCGCCGAAAACCGAATCGCCCACCGCCAAAACACCCTCGCCGAAGCCCACCCCGGCGAAAGCGATTTGGTACAAACCGGCCGTTGCGACGAAAATCCTCATCGACAAGGGCCTCAAGCGCCTCAAAGCCACAGCCGCGTCCACTCCTTGGGTCCTCCCCGACGACGCCAAGGTCACCGAAAAATTGGCCGATTTCACAAAAGTCGCCGCCGCGAATCATGGCGCGGCCAAAAATGCGAAACACGAATCGCTCGAAATATCCGGCGATCGCGAAACGCTTTCCAAGGCCCAAGCCCGCTACACCGAGCTCAAGGGCTATGCCGACAAGCCCGACTCGATCCCCCACAAAATTGCTGCGCGCTTCCGCAGCGAGCAGGAAATGATGCAGGCCCTGCAGCAGGATTTGAACCAGCAAGTCGAAACCATCAACAAGCTCCAGCCGAAGCTGCAAGGACAATTCGTCGCCGATATTCCCGGGGCGCTCAAAGCCGCGATCATCGATTGGATGCTTGCCCGCAACAATCTAATCATGGCCTACAACGCGGCCAAAACTGATTTCGATCCGCTCGACAAACAATACCGCGCCCTGGCCGATGATCCCGAAGCGGCCGCGGCGCTGCGCTCGCTGGGCAAGAAGAATCATCTCGGCTCGGCCGCCTTCGAGCAGATCCAAAAATCAATGGCCGAGGCCGAAACGGTCGTCAACTCGGGCGAGGTTCCGTTTTATCGCCAAGGGGCTCTCGATAGCGTCGGCGCGATCTTGAACGGCACCACGCCAATCGTAATTTTGATCCAATCGACGAACCCGAACGCCCCCAGTTGGGCCCCGGCCGATATGCTCGCCAAGGCCGGCGTCGCGATCGACGCCACGAGCCCCGAGGTGCAGCTCACGTTCAGCGGCAACGGCGCCCGAGTGATCAAATGCCATCAGGTGCTCGTGCCGAAGCTGCGGATCGGCAAATACGTGCTCGAAAATCTGAAATTCCTGGCGATGCCCGACGACGCCAAAGACCTCGGCTTGGAGCTCGCCAACAGCGAGCTCATGGCCTACGACCAAACCCCCGACCGCGAAACTTGGCTCTACAAATTCGAAAAGAAAGCCGAATCGGCCGAAGAAGCGAAACCAACTGACACGAAACCGGACGAACCGAAGCCAGCCGATTCGCAGGCGGCGAAGCCTGACGACAAGACCGAGGCGAAATAGTGCAACCGTTCGTAAGCATACACCAGCACCATCGCGCGTGCGGTGGGGGGGCGATTCCGCATTCAGAATTCCCCGGGCAGGCGTATTTGGGTTATTTCTTCACTCGTCCAATTCTGTTCGGGGGCGGTGATGATTCGCTTCGCGCTGACGCCGGCAATTTCAATCCGAAGGCGTCGCCGAGCTTGCGGTTGCGCGTCGCGTAGCGCTCGCAAGCTGTCGAGCGATCAATCTCTTCCTTGACCCGGCCAGCGGCGTTCGCCACACTAAGGCTCGGCTGAAAAATAGCTTCCGCTTGTCGAACCTCCTCAGCTGCCCTCTTCCGCAAGGGGAGCGGGATCTGTGGAGAAGTTGTTGTTCGGCCGAGCATAATACGGTCTGGCGTCGTTCGTGATTTGGATCGCCGCGGTTCCGCAGCAAGGAGTTTTCCCTTCCATGAGATTGCATCGGCCTTGGATTGGCATCGCGTCGTTGGTCTGCTGCTGGTTCGCTGTTCAACACGCCCGCGCGGATAACTGGCCGCAATGGCGCGGCGCCCGGTTCGACGGCGTCAGCTTGGAGACTGGATTGCCGGCGGAATGGAACAAGGCATCCGGCAAGAATATCGCTTGGCGGCTCGCACTGCCCGGCCCCGCCGGAGCCACGCCCGTGGTGTGGCAAGACCATCTCTTTCTCACCTCCGTCGACGGTTCCGATCTGGTGTTGATCGCAGCCGACACTTCCGGCAAGCAGCTTTGGAAAAAGACCGTGGGCAGCGGCAACAAGAACGTTCGCGGCGATGAAGGCAATTCCGCTTCGCCCTCTCCCGCCACCGACGGCAAGCACGTCTGGACCATGATGGGCACCGGCGTCTTGGCCTGCTACGACTTCGCCGGCAACCAAATTTGGAAGATCGATCTGCAAAAGAAGTATGGCCAATTCCTGATCCAACACGGTTTTTCATCGAGCCCCGTGCTCGATGGCGACCGCCTCTATCTGCAACTGATCCATAGCGGCGGAGCGAAGATCGTCTGCTTGGATAAGGCGACGGGGGAACAGGTGTGGATGCAGCGTCGCAAGACCGATGCCCGCGACGAATGTCAAGAATCGTATGCCACGCCGACAATCTATCGCGATCAACATCAAGCCCTGCTGCTGACGCACGGCGGCGACTACATCATCGCCCATCGCTTGAGCGACGGCGAAGAAGTATGGCGCTGCGGCGGCTTGAACCCCAAGGGGCAATACAACAACTCGCTCCGGCTCGTGGCCTCGCCGCTCGCCGTGCCGGGCATCATCATTGTCCCTTCGGCGAAGAATGGTCCGGTCATGGCATTGCGGCCCGACGGGCATGGCGACATCACCAACGATGCCCAGACCCATTATTGGACCCATCCGCACAACACGCCCGACGTTCCATCGCCGCTGGTCTACGATGGGTTGGCCTATCTTTGCCGCGAAAATGGAAACTTGTATTGCTTCGACGTTCGCACCGGCGAGCAATACTATGAACACCGCACCCATCCCGATCGCCACCGCGCCAGCCCGCTGTATGCCGATGGCAAAATCTATCTGGCATCGCGCGATGGCACGGTGACGGTGGTGAAAGCCGGCCGGCAATACGAGGAATTGGCTTCCAACACGATGGGCGAAGACATTTCCGCCTCCCCGATCGTTGCCGACGGCACCCTCTATCTCCGCACCTTCGAAGCGCTCTACGCCATCCGGGCCCCAAGAAAAAGGTGACGGCCACCAAAATTGGCTAAATTGGGGCGTCTTGGTAAACACGACGCATGGCGCGAGCAAAACGATATTTGCCGGGCGGCATGCTGTTCCACGTTCCAAACCGCAGCGTGGGTCGGCGCGAGCTATTTGCAAAAGACCACGACTTCTCGGCGTTCGAGCGCGCCATTCCAGATTGCCCATTATATGCGCCCGTCCCAATACTGTTCGGCACGACATTTGCGCCACCCAATTTCGCGAATCCATTAGTCTGGCACGAGATTTGCGCTCCCCGGCGATGACACGGATTGTTTCGGTCATTTTGGCAGGAGTTGGCCATGGCGGGCAAGGCACG